>CACZYN010000103.1 GCA_902785445.1 uncultured Anaerovibrio sp. | reverse complement strand
GGAGTTAATAGCTGGGGGATATGAGCCGGATACACCAATTGCTATTGTTCAGCGGGCCAGCTGGCCGGAGCAGCGGATTTTCCGGGGAACCCTGTCCACCATTTGTCAGGAAATTGAAGGCAAGGGAGTGGATCGGACTTCCATGATCGTGGTAAGTCATGTGTTGGGCAGTGATTACGAGCTGTCCAGATTGTATGCACCGGAGTTTAGCCACGGATTTAGGAAAGCAAGCCTATGAGATACGCGATTTTTACCTCATCACCCAATGGAGTGGTGTTGGCGCAACGGGTCCGGGAAGCCTTAGCAGGGGATGCGGATATCTATGTCCATGAAAAAATAGCCAATGAAGCGGAGGTCATTCCCTATCGTCGGGTGGCTGAAGTGGCCGGACAGGCCTTTACCAAGTATTCAGCCTTGATTTTCATTATGGCAACGGGAATAGTGGTGCGCAGCATTGCCCCTTTTTTGGTAAGCAAGCTGTCGGATCCGGCGGTAATAGTAATGGATGAACAGGGCAGGAATATCATTAGCTTGTTATCTGGTCATGTGGGAGGTGCCAATGAGCTGACTGCTCAACTGGCGGCACAACTGGGGGCCAACCCGGTTATTACAACGGCAACTGATGTTAATGGTATGCTGGCTCCAGATTTATTGGCTTACCGTATAGGATTATGTCCGGTGTCCAAGGCTGGGATTTTGGTTCTCAACAGTGCTCTTTTGCAGGGGCAGGAAATCAAGTACATTCTGGATGATGAATTGCCTTGTTTGACTGAATACCAGGATAAATTGCAGCTAAATGACATTGAATATGAGCTGATGTCTGGGACGGATATTGCTGATTACGTCCAGGGCGTCAGTGATTATACAGTAATAATAACCAAGAAGGCATTACCAGCCAAAAAAACGATTTTGTACCTAAAACCCCGTAAATTAGTGGCAGGTGTCGGCTGCCGGAGGGGAACAGAGGAAAAGTTGATTTTAGAGGCATTACAGGAGGCCTGCAGCAGTATTGGCTGGAGCGTGGACCGAATAGATGAAATGGCCAGCTCCGTGGTGAAGTCGCAGGAGCAAGGGCTTTTGGCGGTAAGCCAGCAGCTTCATAAAAATATTCGGTTTTGGGACAATGAAGCTTTGCAAAGCCAGATCGACAATTATCGATTGAGCGAATCCGAATTTGTAAAAAAGACCATTGGGGTAGGAAATGTATCCGAGGCAGCGGCTTATTGCTGTGTAGACCACGGTGTGACAGCTCTCCCCAAGACAAAATACACGAAAGTGACGGTGGCTTTAGTATGGGAAAAATAACAGTGGTGGGCATTGGCCCTGGTAGTGCGGAGGACATGACTCCCAAGGCTAAAAAAGCGATAGATGATGCCCAGGTAGTGGTGGGCTATAATACATATATTGAGCTGATCAAGCCTATGTTGGCTACCAAAGAGGTAATTGGTACCGGCATGATGCAGGAAGTAGATCGGTGCAAAATGGCCGTGGAATCCGCTGCCAATGGTAAGGATACGGTGGTGGTATCCAGTGGTGATGCGGGTGTATATGGTATGGCCGGTCTGGTATTGGAGCTGGTGTTGCAGTATCCGGCAGATAAGCGCCCGGAATGGGGCGGTACTGTTGCGGGGATTTCCGCGGTAAATGCGGCAGCCTCTGTACTGGGAGCACCTTTAATGCATGATTTTGCTGTAATAAGCCTCAGTGATTGGCTTACTCCTTGGGAGTTAATTCAGAAGCGGGTAAAGCTGGCCGGCGAGGGGGATTTTGTCATTGCCTTGTATAATCCTAAGAGCAAATCCCGTCCGGACTACATCAATGAGGTTCAGAAAATCCTGTTGGCTTGCCGGGATGGCAAAACTCCGGTGGGTATTGTTACCGGAGCCAGCAGGGAACAGGAAAACTGCGTAGTTTCTGATTTGGCACATTTTACTGATGAGGAAATCGGCATGTTTTCCATTGTGATAATCGGCAATAGCCAGACCTATGTGCAGGATGGCTACATGGTAACACCACGGGGATATAAGGTATGATTTTTGTTGCAGCAGGGACTCAGGATGGCCGGGAATTGGCTGGCTATTTGCTGGAAAAAGGCTATGATGTGGTGGCTTCGGTGGTAAGCCAATATGGTCAGGCCCTTTTGCAGTCATATCCAGGGATTAAAATCAATGATAAGCCTTTGGATGAGGCTGGCCTTCGGGAATATTTGGACAATAACGAGGTGGAATGCTTTGTGGATGCCAGTCATCCCTACGCTGCCAATATTTCCTCCAATGCCATGGCTGCCTGTGCAAAGTGCGGTGTGCCCTATATCCGCTTTGAGCGGGAGACTAGTCCTTTGGACTACGCTAAGGCCCATTATGTTACTGACTATAAGTCCGCAGCCCAAAAGGCCGGTGAGCTGGGGGAAAATATTTTTCTTACCACTGGCAGTCGTAGTCTGGCGATATTCGCCCAGTCGGAAGCGCTGAAACAAAAGCGGATAGTCTGCCGGATTTTGCCGGAGCCGGAGGTAATAAAGGAAGCCCGGGAGTTGGGCTTTACCCCAGATAACATCATAGCTATGCAGGGTCCCTTCTCCCAGGAGCTGAATAAGGAGCTCTTCATAAAATATGGGGCAGATGTGGTGGTAACCAAAAACAGCGGTACCTTAGGGGGAGCGGATACCAAATTCGCCGCCGTTAAGGAACTGAACCTGCCATTGGTGGTAATTGACCGCCCTAAGGTGGCTTACACTAACGTCACCGATAGCTACGAGGGCGTGCTGGAGTTTATTGAGAAGTACAAAATGCTGTAGATCAGTAGGAATGGAGTGAAGCGGTTTATGTCAGTTGTGTTGGAAAATAAGCTTGGCATAAAGGACCCAGTGGAATTGGCCCATAGAGAAGAGCGTCTGACCAAGAAACGGGCCCTTGAGCTTTATGATAATAAATTGCTGGAGTCCTTTTCGGTGGGAAACTTTGCTGGCCTCAAGGCAATTCATAAATACCTGTTTCAGGATGTGTATGAATTTGCCGGTACTATGCGAACTGATAACATAGCCAAGGGGAATTTCCGTTTTGCACCAGTATTATATTTAAGTGAGGCATTGAGCAATATTGACAAGATGCCACAGAGTACCTTTGATCAAATCATTGATAAATATGTGGAAATGAATGTGGCCCATCCCTTCAGAGAAGGTAATGGGCGCAGTACAAGAATATGGCTTGAGTGCATCTTAAAGAAGGAATTGGGCAAGGTGGTTGACTGGAGCCAGGTGGACAAGGAAGATTACCTGCTGGCCATGGAAAGAAGTCCGGTGCGCAGTAAGGAGATCAAGTCACTGTTAAGTGAAGCATTAACCGACCAAATCAATGACCGACAGGTGTATATGAAGGGCATAGACGCATCCTACGGATATGAGGGCTATTGCTCCTGGTCGATGGAAAATATTGAATGATATACAAATATAATGAAAATTTTGCTTTTTTTATTAACCACGGCCTTTTTCAGTAATGCCGTTTTTCTGTTCAAACTTTTTCTTGTCATGAATGTGCTTCTTGTAGCTGTGTTTAACCTCCTTATTATGCTTAGGCTTAATTTCTTTTCCATGATCTTTGTCATGATGGTGTCCGTTTACTTCATGATGAATTGGTGGTTTTTGGTCATGATGTGGGGTGGCTGCAAAAGCAGGAACCGCGGTCAACATCATAATACCGGTAATAATAGCTGCAATAGTTTTCTTTGTCATAATATCGCCCCTTTCTTTTATGTGTTTATTATAAGGCAGAGTTTTAAACAATTTCTAAACAGGAAATTAGAAGTAGCTTAGAATTGTCTTAATTTTAAATTAATGCCTGGCCATTTTTATCCAATTATTTTGCAGGAGAATAAATATTAACATAGAAATGATAATCAAGTGGTTTCTACGCGATATTCTATTTAGTTAAGGAGGAATGCGTATCATGAAAGCAGGGAAAAAACTTGCATCTATACTGGTGGCATGCAGTATGATGCTTTCGATGGCATGCTGTTACGCCGCATCTGCCCATCAAATAGAGAAACAGACAAAACCTATTTATTATTCAGATATGGAGCCAGAAAACAAAGGCGAAGTAGATCTATTTTTTGTTGATGGTGTGAAGGATGTTCCTTATATCACGGTGGAAACCGCTAAAGATATCCTTGTTCGCAATGTAAGGAAGATGGATGCCCCCAACTATGATCTCACTGTAAAAAAAGAGGGAGAAAAGATTACCCTTAGCCGGGAAACCTACTATCCGGTAACCTTTGACTGCAAGGAGGATACCATAACCTTCTGGGATTATGATGCCTTTATGTCTTCTAATCCTAACGCCACTTTAATGGATCTGGTGGCAGTTTCGGGCTTTAATGATAAGGGAGAGGCAGAGCTGTTCCAAAGAACAGATACCTCTTTCCAGCTGTACGGTGAAACTATTACCTTCCATCCTGGGGATTATGGTATAGATATGTTTTATCAGGATGGGGAATATTATTTACCACTCCAGCTCTTTAGCGATATAATACTGGCCCCAAGTGCCATGAATACACTATATAATGGTGAGAATGTGTTCTTGATGTTCAGTGGCAATCTAAAGCCATTTGAAGAAATTTATTACAATGCTCCGGCCCCGGAAAAGCGCAGTGAGGCATTGGCTAATTTTAATTATAATGAGCTTTGTTTTGCTTTAGATTCCCTTTACGGTCTGAAGGAGCAGCATAATATCAAAAAATTCGATACCATGTTCCAGCAGGCGGGAATAAAACACCTGCTGTTAAGCGCAGATCCACAGGAAGCAGGGCAAGCATTGTGTGATCTGACCTTTATGTATCTTGATGACCTGCACAGTTCCTTCGCCAATCGTTCCTATCGCATGAAGGAAAAACCAACCCGCCGATTTGGACCGGCTTGCCGGCAGAGTATCGCTGATATGAAACGGTATGCCGATGCCCGGGCAAAATACTATCCAAACGGTACGCCAGGCTATGAGGAAATTGGCAATACAGCCTATATCACTTTTGATGAGTTTGTCATCGAAGGAGTAGATTATTACGAAGAAAAGGCGGAGAACCATTTGTCAGATACCATGGGATTAATGATTTATTCCCTGGCTAAAATCAAGCGGCCAAACAGCCCAATCAAAAATGTGGTACTGGATCTCTCCAATAATGGGGGCGGTACAGCACCTTCAGCTGCCTACACTATAGGAATGTTTTTGGGAGAAGGGTCTATCAGTGTAACTAATCCTTTGACGGGAGCCCTGGTCTGCCAGAATTTCAAGGCCGATCTGAATATGGACAGACAGTTTGATGAAAAGGATAATTTGTTGGACTATAATTTGTTCTGCCTTACCTCACCAAACAGCTTCTCTTGCGGCAATTTGGTGCCAAGTGCCTTGAAAAACTCCCACCGTGTAACCATTCTGGGGCAAACCTCAGGGGGCGGTGCCTGCGTGGTACAGAACATGACTACCGCTGACGGGTGCATGTTTAATATATCTGGTCCTTATCGGCTGGCCTATACAAAGAATGGTTCTTTCTATGACATAGATCAGGGAGTAACCCCAGATTTCGTATTGCCAACCCCGGATCAGTTCTATGACAGAAAACAACTTACCAGATATATTAATAAACTATTATGGAAATAATGGAATAATTGTCCTAAGCCCTGGCTATACAGCCGGGGCTTTTGCCCGAAGCCAAAAGATGAAAAATTATGTTGAAGATAGGGATTTGATTTTCATTATCGCATAATCAATCATGGAAATCGCTATGAAGCCTTGTATGACAAAGCCTTGGAATGTGTAAATAAATAATAATGGGACGCTTGTTATTCTCTTTAAATGATTATTGACCCATATATCAATATATGTTATTGTTTTGGTAAGAAAGTTGGATTTTCTTACCAAAGGAGGTCTTGTTATGCTAACTGTATTGCGTCCAAAATCCCAAATTACTATTCCAAACAGTATTGTTACCAGTCTTGGTCTGAAAGAAGGCGATCAGCTGGATATTTATGAGGAAAATGGATCTATTCGACTTATACCTGTAGCTGTATATCCCAAATATTATGTGGAGCAGCTGCAAGCTGAAATTAAGCTCGTAAAGGAGGCCATTAAGGACGGCAAACAGCCGGTGTTCGACAATCTTGACGCTTTGTTTGAAAACCTGGAGGAAGAATAATGTTTCAAATCACTTATTCTGACCGGTTTAAGAAGCACTACAAGAAGCTTACTGCTCAAGAAAAAGAGCAATTTAAGCGCAAATTAAGAATTTTTGTAAGTAATCCCTATCACCCTTCTCTTCGTACGAAACGGATTCAGGGGACTGATATGTTATTTGAGTTTAGTGTGAATATGGATATTCGTGTAGTGTGGTATTACGAAGCTGATACTCTTGTGGCGTTTATTGATATAGGCCATCATGATTTACTGAAGAAGTATTGATTTTTACCAAAAATGATAAATGTGTTAGCCGGTAGGCGGGATAGTTACCGCTCCCGACTGAATACCATCAAGGGCACCCAGTAAGTGCATAAAAAGCCCCGGTTTCAGGATCGTGCAGGCAGCTTTCTCTGCCGGAACCCTGAACCGGGGCTATGTTTGTGGGTGGCTTCCTTTTATTCAATTAGCTTAGCTAGCTTCCTGTGGAGGGAAGAGAGGTCTGATCCATTTTGGTGGGTCACAAGATGCCAGAGGGCCAGTGCCGTTAACAGGACCAACTGCACCGAGAGGACCAGTTCCACCTGATACATTCTCCATTGCCATGATGTCCAGTTCCATCTTGTTCATCATCTCTGCCTTTTTCATTTTCAGCACCCCTTTCTTTTTTCTA
>CACZYN010000102.1 GCA_902785445.1 uncultured Anaerovibrio sp. | reverse complement strand
TGAAAATCTAAGCAAATCTATTTAATTTTATGGTGTAAATTTAGTAGTTGCAGATAGATTTTTTCCATCTAGTAAGAAATGTAGTTGTTGTGATAGAGTCAAGAAATTTTTACCACCTCATCTGATTATTAGAATTATACTCATACTTAGTAACTTTTCCATTAAAATCTGTTACTTCTGTTGGTTTATAACAAAGTTTGATCAAAATATGCTCATGAAATGGCTTAACTTCATAAAATTCATTTTTACTTTTTATAACAAAGTTTGATCAAAACTTCATGATTAAATATTTTTATCTTTGAATTTTTTATAACAAAGTTTGATCAAAATTCATATCTACACATACCTAAAACAATTTTTGTAGTAATTATATACTATAAATATAAAACAAGCCATGCTTCTTAAAGATGTCTTGTAGTTGAATTTTTCCTATTAACTCATCACTGGAAATTTTATGGATTTTTAGGGGCATAGCGAGAGAACTTCTCTCTCTCTTGCTAATACCAAGAGCCAGCTGGTATTAGCAATACACAGCTGGCTCTAATGTTTACAATTCAATTTTGATTTTGGATATCCTTATGTAGAGACATAATTGAATAAATCACTTCATTTTATATTTCTTCATAACGTTGCTTTGTGAACCTTTGTATCCAACCATCTTCGGTATACAATTCTCCTGCTAATCCATCACTTATGTCAGATATATTCTGTTTTTTTACTTGAACATCTATATCCTCATGTTCCTCAATCATACAAAGCATATTATGAATACTTAAATCTACAATCTGGGGTATCATTTTTTCTATTAATTGGCGTTCTTCATTATTCATCTTCTGAACTTGTTCAAACAATTTTTGCGAACTCTCATCTCGCATTTTACCAGTAATTCTCATGTCTCTAACCTCATTAATCAATGTTGCTCCAAAATAGCTTAATACATCATCCATTTCTAATTCTCCATTCTACTATTATTTAGAATACCACAGTATTCTAGTTGGTTGTGTTACACCTTGCTTTGCTAAATTTGATAATGACTCTTCCACTAAATCATTTATCATACTTTCACCTGCTTCAGATTAAAAATCCTCTTTTTCTAGTTAGAGGTTATTTCACAGCCCCTTGTACTTTAATTTTTCCTATTAGTTTATCACTGGAAATTTTATAAAGACTTAGTGTCGTAGTAAGAGAACTTCTCTCTTACTAAATATGCATTCACTATAATATCTCTTTATTCTTTATCATATCAATAGCTATAGGAATTTGAGGATATTTATTTATTTTATCTTTTTCATTTGTAATATTTTTTAATTTAAATATATCTATATTATTTTTTTCATGTTGAGTTAATTTTGAGTATTCAATAATCTGTATATCTTTAGTTACTATTACTCCATACTCATTTCCTTTATCATCTTCTACAAATGAAACCAATACAGTCTTACTTAAATTAAATCCTTTTTGAATTAATATATTTCTTAAATCTTCCCATTCTTCATCATTTTTAAGTAATTCTGTTAATTCTAATACTTCTTGTTTATATAATTCATCCATAATACTTCTTCCTTCTACTTTTTTAATTTTTTTAATGGTGTTGCAACTCTATCAATTATTCCATTTTTATTTGCAACAGCTTGACACGCAGGACACATAGGTCTTGTTGCTCCTATTGATATTATCTCAGCACCTACTTCATTTGCTTCTCTCATAATAGTTTGTTCAGCATCATTAAATCTGTTAATACTATTTGCTTCTAAAGATTTATTCTTTATAACTTTATCATTTCCTCTAATTCTTGGTGGCACATATCCTTTTTTTCCTACTGAACTAACCCACATTTCAGTAGTACCATCTTGTAATCTTACTAATGCTGAACCATAAGTAGTTCTTGACTTTTCTCCTTCTGTCATGTTTTCAATCATATTATTTATTCTATTATTAACTATCTTTTTACCTTCTACTATCTCCTCTTGTGTAACCTTCTTAGCAAGTTTATTACCTTTTTTAATGTTGAAAACTCTTGTTCTGAATTTGCTAATCCATAAACAACTTCAACACCAGTCCACATTACACTGCAAATATCTACATCGCCTTCAAGAAGCAGTTCAAAACTTTCATCAATTACTTCTTTTAATATCTTTCCACCTATTGAAGCTTCTCCAAGTCTTATATACCAACAGTACATATTTATTTTTAATGTTGTTATGTCAGTTAATATAAGTTGTATTTTTAATGCAAGGTTCATTTCTCCATATGAATTATATCCTGATGGGTCTATATAATTAACTGGATTTGCATTTGCATATAAATATTTATGAAGGCTTACTGGGTCATCTACTGAGCCTAAATATGAATCCACACTTGTAAATCTTCCTGTTGTGGTATCCATATATCTTGCTCTTAGGTAGTAGTAACCTGTTGTATTATCTTTTTCTTCTCCTGCAAATAGGTAGTTATTCTTTGTTGTTCCTGTGCTATTTATTAAGTTTCCAAAGGCATCATAACTATAAGTATCTGTTACTGTTTGGCTTGCATTTGTTAATGATGTTGTACTGCCTAAGCTATCTCTATTATAAAAGCTTACAGAAGTTGCTCTATTTTGGCTTATTAGGTCATGTCCATATGTATATGTTGCTGTTAAATTGTTATTTTTATTCTTTTCTTCTAATACTCTTGAATATGATGTATATTCATCTACTAAATATCTTTCTTCTTCTCCATTTGTTACTTTCTTTATTCTTGTTCCAAAAGCACGTTGTAAGCTATAGTGATGTCGGTAGTGTTGATAGTGCCGTCTTGGTTGAGATCCAACTTCTCATAAAATGTTGTATCAGTGCCTAAGAGGTAATTGTAAATGCTAGTTATAGTGCCTATGTCGACGTGACTAAGAGGATCATAATCTTCACTCCAAACCTCAATGTGTTCATTGGCGTAGGCAAGGTTGCCAATATACCAATTGATGACATATTGCACTTCTTCTTCAAGGTTTTGCCCAATTCCTTGGCACACAAAATGGACAGCTCTTCCTTATGAGCATATAGAACTTCCCGCCACTTGAAAAGATACTGAACCCGCTTGGCCATGGACATTGTTGACCAGCTCTTAAAGGCCTCATCTGCGGCCGCAATAGCTGCCTCGCACTCCTCAACGGTACAGCTAGGAACCTCAGCAATAACTTCACCGGTACTGGAATCGGTAATTGGCATGTATTTTTCCGTCTTGGAATCCAGCCATTCGCCGTTTACGCAATACTTCATACGTTTTACTTCACTCATGATATACCCCTTTCTTACTGTACGATTCATTAGGCTTTATTAATGGGTCGCCTTTGTATTATATAATAGTTATTTTTTGCACTATTGTCAATTGTATTATGCTAATATCTTGCTACTATTTATTAAAAACAATGGCTTTTTGCAAAATAAAACCGCTACACGAAGATATTCGTGTAGCGGTCCTTTTAACATTACCTTATGTACCAGTCAATCTCTTGCGCACAATCCTATAATTATCGCTTCCACCTCTGCGGGATGGCACCGCCCGGTTTTGGCAGCCAAATCCGCCTCAGCCAAACTCAGGAAGGCTGTCTTTAATACCCTCTCCGAGAAATTTTGACTCTCACGGATAATCTTTTTAAGTATAAATGGATGATTAACACCGATCACCTTTCCTAAAGCACTATCCCGTATCCCTTTTTGCAGGAGGGTTTTCGTTTGCCACATTTGTCGTACATAATATGTCAATTGTCCAAGAATAGCTACTATATATACCCCTTTATCCTGCTGCTTTTGAAACAGAAATAGGGCTTTTTTTACATCATGCTGTCCAATGGCATCATTCATGGCGAAGCCATCAATTTCCGGGATATCGGAAAAGACCTGCACCAAAATCTCACGGGTTATCTCCCGCTGTTCATTCCCCATGAATAGCGCCAATTTATCCATTTCCTTGTCCAAAAAGCCTAAGGGAATATTGTCCATCATGCTCATGGCCCGCAGGAAATAGCCATGGGCTTCCGGATTCATATTTTTATGAATTTCCTGCAGCTTACCCTGAAGCCAATCGTCAATATTATAGGACTTTACCGGTTCTGCCTCCATAATCTGGGCATATTTGGCAAATTCCTTGTAAACCTTTTTCCGCTTGTCAGGCTTACTGCGCAACTCAAAAATTACAATGCTGAAATCCGGCATATTGGCAAACAGATTACACAGCCTGACTTCCGGCGAGCTACTCTTCTTGGTTACCAGCTTATTTTCTTCCCCATCATCGCCTTTTTTCTGTGCCTTAAACAGCACCGCATCACGGATAATTATCACATTTTTGGGCGAAAAAAAAGGAACCGTTTCAATAAGGGAAATCAGCTCATTTATGGAAATACTCCCATCAACCAGCTGAACATCCTCCGCTCCATATCCCTGGGGAAATATAGCCGCCAATAGTGCTTTCTCAGCCCTGGCAATATAATAGTCCTCTTCACCGGCCAGCATATACAGCTGGCTCATATCCCCTTTTTTCAGTTTTGTTCTCAGTTCCCCATAATTCATACTATCACCTGTGCTAATAATACACTATCTAGACTTAATCAGCAAATGGCTCCACGCGGATTCTTTGCCCATCCGTACGGAATACCACGGCGCCATGCTTGTCCGTGCGAAAAATTTTCTGCTTGGTATAACGGGCTAGTCGCTGGACAATTTCTGGCTTGGGATGACCGAAGTTATTACCATATCCCACACTAATTACACTCCAGTGGGGCTTAACCGCCTGCAAAAAATCTGTCGAGCTGGAAGTATTGCTGCCATGGTGTCCCACCTTCAATACGGTGCTTTCCACAGCAATCCCCCGTTCCAGCACCACTTTTTCATGATCAGCAGATAAATCGCCGGTAAACAGGAAACTATGCTGGCCATAGCTTACCCGGATTAAATTGGAAAACTCATTGCCGGTACTGCCACCGGTGGTATTTTCTACGGGAGCATATAATACTTGTATTCGCACCCCATCCAAAGACATTTCCGTACCTTCCTGCAACACACCATAGCTTTCCTGCCCCACGGCCGGGTTACTTTCCCCAAAGGTTTTGCGATAGACTGCCTGACCTTCATGACCGATTAAAACAGTGCCCACCGGAATTTTGCCCAAAATCCCTGCCACTCCCTTGGCATGATCATCATGGGCATGGGTTAGCAGAATAAACTCCAGGCGGCGCACTCCGTAATGCAGCAAATAGGGCACATCCACCCGTTTCCCTATATCGTAGCTTCCCTGACGATTGCCCCCTGTATCCACCATAAAAGCCTGCCCATGGGGTGTGATTATCAAGGCCGCATCCCCCTGGCCCACATCAATAAAATGTACGGTCATTTCCTTAGGCTGGAAACTATACAGTATAAGGCCCACAATAATGATTCCTGACACCGCACCACCAACATACTTGCTGTTATTACCCGATAATTTAACAAACTGCTTGAATTTCCTCAATACCTGTTCTTGGTTTTCTTTCGGTAAAGAACGGGCGGCCAATACGCCATAATAAGGTCCCCATATAGCTTTACTCATAGTTGGGAGGTATAGCTGGCTGCCGGGCAGTTGGGCTATAAGGCGGGATAATTCATAAGCCATCCCCAATAACAGACTGGAACACATAAAAATAAGTTTCCCCAGTATGGGTACCAAGCCAACCATTATACCCGCCAACAGGCTGATAACAATAATCAGTTCAACCAGTGGTGCCACCACCAGATTAGCCAGCAAGGAGCTTAGAGATACCACATTAAAGTACCAGGCTAAAAAGGGTAGTACCGCCAGCTGGGCACCAATGGTCACCGCCAGATTGCCGGCTATAAAATAGGGAACTTTTGCCGCAAGGATTTTTCGTATTTTGGGGGATAAATACAATAAGCCCGCCGTAGCCCCAAAGGACAGCTGGAAACTGATATCGAACAGGGATAAGGGCCAAAGAAGTAAAATTCCTAACGCCGTAATACTCAACACATGCTGGGCATCCCGTTCCTGTCCCAAAGTCAGAGCCAAGATAGTCAATATCCCCATAATTGCCGAGCGGACAACAGGAATAACCAAGCCTGCCAACAGGCTATACAAAATGATAATCACGGTTGCCAGTACTGCCGTAACCCGATTGGACAGGCCCAATACCTTGCCTGTTACCTCCGCCACCCCGGCCATCAAAGTTATATGGGAGCCGGACACAGACAGGATATGAATTAAGCCGGTTACGGTAAATGCCTCCAACAGCTCGGGTTTTATCCCTCCATAGCCACCAAAGAGCATGGCAAATATGGCTCCACTATCCGTTGGGGGCATGACCTCATCCATGGCACTTTTATATTTATGGCGTATGTCCCCTGCTAAGCGATTTAAATAGCTCTTACTCTGCTTCGTCAAAGAGATGCTATATTTACTGGCTGACAACTGCCCATGAATCCCCTTGGCGTAATTTGCCATTACTGTGTCTAACTGACCGGGATTTTGGTAATTATGCAGCCGCCTCAATTGACCACTGCCCTGAATTTTGTCCCCCACCCGGCCATATTGTTCGAAAGGAAAAACCTCCATTGTCGGTAATTGCTGAAGTTCTCCAAAGGAATTGGCGCGAGCATATACTATAATTTTATTTTCGCATTTTTCTTCTATTCCACCACGTAGTATGGTTATATTGCCCACTACATATTTTATGTGCAATTCTCCGTCTTCCCCTTGACGAAGAACTGGATCTTCTGCTAATTCCCCAGAAAAAGTTATCTCTTGATCTGCCCAATGGAGGATATCTTTATCACCAATACCTAGGCAAGAACTGGTTCGCATGATTCCCAACAGCAACATAACTGCTAACAACACCAAGGCAATATATTTACTCCTGTAGTGAAGCAGTATTCCACCGGCCATAAGCATGCCAAATATAATGAGACCAAAAATCAGCTGCCTATTCCCAGTCAGAGAAATATATTGTCCGCTTATTATGCCCAACACCAGCACTAATAACAGGCTATTTATAAATATCTTCGGATGCTGCCCTTCCCGTAGCTTCATATGGTTACCTTCGCAGCCATCTTCTCAAATTTGGCCTTGCCTATTCCCTTTATTTTCTTTAAATCTTCAATGGAAGAAAATGGCCCATGTTGTGTCCGATAATCGATTATCCGCTGGGCAGTGGCTTTACCTACACCGGGAACTTTGGTCAGTTCCTCTACATTGGCCTGATTAATATTTACCTTATCCGCCACCTTAGCCCCGTTTTCCTGGGAATTATTGCTGCCCACCGCTACTGTTTTTTCTGGTACTGTTATCTGCATGCCATCTTTTATCGTTTGAGCCAAATTGATCTTTTCGGCATCCGCAGTGGGTAACAGGCCTCCACAGGAGTTCACGGCATCCACCACCCGACTGGTGGAACTAAGTAGCACTACCCCAGGCTTATTCACCGCCCCGCACACATATACAGCATATTTCTCTGCTTGTGGCGGATTGGCAATTTGCGCTGTGGCAGTTTCCCATTCATCCGCATTATCCCCGGGTATCCCCCAATAAGTAACTGCTGCCATCAGCAATACTATTCCCACTAATATAAACATTGACTTTTTAAATAACGGCACTTTATCACCTTCTATTATTAATAAATATAGTAGATTCTATTAATAATTTCAAGTATTTTGTTTCTTTTATTGCAAATATCCTATTTAAATAAAGCTGAATTTTTTTGAAATTTAAAAA
>CACZYN010000101.1 GCA_902785445.1 uncultured Anaerovibrio sp. | reverse complement strand
ATTCATGGATTGCAGCAGTGCGTCATGCTCCTGTTTGTCTGGCATATGGTTTTCCAAATCGCCCAAAATAGCCAGCTCGGTATTTAAGGTATTACGCATTTTAGCAATAAACTGGCGCTTATCGCTGACAATACGCTCATATTCACTAATTGCTTCCCGAACCTTCTGGGCAGCATCTTCCAGACGGCGCTTGGCCTCCATCTCCGCTTCACGAATGATGTTATCCGCTGCCTGCTTGGCTGTAGCCCGGATTTCATCGGCCCGATTGTTGGCCGTATTAGTAACCTCATCAGCAGTCCGCTGCGCAACCAACAAGGTGTCCTGGAGATTTTTCTCCAGCTGATGATACTGGGTAATCTCCTTTTCGTTAAGCTCAATTTCCCGCTTCAGATTATTATTTTCCCGATAAAGCTTTTCATAGTCATTGACCACCTGATCAAGAAAATCATCTATTTCTTCCATATTGTAGCCCCGAAAACTACGGCTAAATTCCTGATTATGTATATCTACTGGTGTAAGCATATTTCTCCCCCTAAACCATCTAAAAATTCAATTAAAACCACCGTTAATTTTAACATATTTTTCTCTTCATTAAAACAGGGAATTGGTCTGATTAAACATAAAAATAACTGCGGAGATGCAATACACAAATCCGCAGTCATAATTTACAGTTATAACATCTTTCTTAAAGTTCTGGTCAACAGCCAATTCCTTTTGAAAAGAAGAAAATTAATGGCATTTTAAATATTTATCCTCTAACTTGGACATAGTTCCATCCATGCGCAGCTCCGCCAGGACAAAATTGATATAGTTCAGGAATTCCTGATCCCCCTTTTGCATTAAAATTCCACAGGAATGTCGCGTAAACGGCTCATTAATCAGCGGTGCGGCCAAACGGGGATCCTTTTCGATATAACGGGCCGCTTCCACTGTTTCTGTTATCATGATATCAGCATTTCCCTCTGCTATCTGGCGTGGTATATCCGCATTTTCCTGATATACAATAAGCTTGGCCTGGCTCAGATTGGCCTTGGCGAATTTCTCATTTGTACCACCCGGATTTATCATAACTCGCACCTCTGGTTTGTTCATGTCTGCAAGGCTCAAAAATTTCTTGGCATCTTCCTTACGACAAAGAATGGTCTTTCCAAATATACCTTCCCCATAGGCATCGGACATAGCCATGATTCTGGCCCGAGCATAATTCCTTGATATACCGCACAAAGCAATATCAAACTTTCCTGCCAAGGTATCTGCCGCAAGGGTCGGCCAGGTAGTTGGTACATACTCTATCTTCACCCCCAAAGAATCGGCAATAATACCCGACAGTTCAGCATCTATGCCCTCATATTCACCAGTTTGAGGATTAAGATAGGACATGGGTATATAATCTCCCGTGGTGCCGATTCGTATAACACCTCTGGCAGCAATATCCTCCAAATGTCCTGCCTCGGCCAGATTCAGTGAGAAAATAGCTAGTGCAGCTGCCATTAGTACCCATAGCCGCCATTGTACATACTTCAACATCTAAATCCATCCCCCCCTTAAGATGAAAAATATTATAGGCCCAATATCTAATCCAAATCTGACGCCTTTCCCTTATACTGAGGTGGCCTTTTCTCCAGGAAAGAATTGATACCTTCCCTGTAATCATCACCACTATATACTTTCTGACGATAAGCGTTAATGCGTTCAAAATTTTCCGCGCTAATTACCGTTGCAGCTCGGGATAAAATACGGAACTGACGCTTAATAGCGCTGACAGACAGCACACTATTGCGACGAAGGGGTGCTAAAAAATGCTCCTCCAACAGCTGCTCCAAAGCCTCCGCATCCTCGGCCACGTGGTTAATAAGCCCCACATTTAAAGCATCCTCGGCCTCTATTGGGGTCCCAAGAAAGAACATTTCCCGGGCCTTATTAATACCCAACTGATTAATAAAATGAATCAAACCCGAGGCATTGTATGGAATACCAATCTTGGCCGGAGTAATGGCAAAGGTGGCATCCTTGGAGCTGACAATCATATCACAGGATAGGCACAAATCACAGGCTCCGCCCCACACTGTGCCATCCACGCAGGCAATAACCGGAATGGGAACATCCTGCACCTCTCTAAGCAGCTGCTCCATTGGAACATTAAAGGCCAATGGATCACTGCCATCCTGAGGCAACTCATGAATATCATGACCGGCACTCCACACATGACGATTAACCTCGGCTTTAATGACAATGCCCACGCACTCCATAGCATAACTGTTTTTTATGGCATCAATTAACTCCTTGCACATTTCTTCACTAAGGCAATTAAAGTGCTTGCCATTCTGCATTTTTATATAGGCAATACGGTCCTTTATTTCGGTATTAACCAACATACATTATTCCGCCTTTCCTAAAATAGTAACATCATTCCTAATATGAGTTTAGAATTCAAGATTATTCTTATTTTTCCTTCCTGACTGCAATAAATAATTAAAAGAACTATCGCCGAAGAAAGCTGCTCCCACTTTAATTGTTATATGATATGTGTTAAAATCAATTGTCGTATTACATACAACACAAATTGATTTGTACATAAATCGAAAGGCATATTTTCATGAAATATAAGTATTATTTTTTTGATTTCGACTATACTTTAGTAAATTCTGAAAAGGGCATTGTGGGCTGTTTTTTAAAGACAATGGAAGAATATAATCTTCCTGCCAAGCCCTGGGACGAAATCAAGCTAACCATTGGAATGCCCATGTTGGATGCCATTACACAGGTTACTGGTATAACTGATCCGGAGGAACGGCATGATTTCCTCATGGCCTATAAGAAAAACGCCAATGAATTAATGACTCCCAATACCCATTTTTTTCCTGATACCATTCCTACCCTGGAAAAACTGAAGGCCTCTGGCTGTACTACGGCGATTATTTCTACCAAAACCCGTCATCGCATCGAAGATAAATTCCAGCAGGATGGCTGTACCCATCTTATCGATTTCATTATTGGCAGCGAAGACACCACTGCCAGCAAGCCTGATCCCCAGGGAATAAATATGGCCCTAAATCGGACTGGCGCAAATCCCAAGGAGGTTCTGTATGTAGGAGACAGTCTCTTCGATGCCGGGGCGGCTCAAAATGCTGGCATAGACTTTGCTGCGGTCCTTACAGGAAACACTTCCAAAGCTGAATTCTTGTCCTATCCTTATGTTCAGATAATAAATCACTTACATGAATTAAAATAATATAAGTTATTGTAAAAGCAGAGTTTTAACGCTCTGCTTTTAATTTATCTTTTTATATTGATAATCGTTATCAAGTATGTTATACTAACAGAGTAATTGAGAAACAATATCAAAAAAGTTTTTGCGAGGTGATTAAAATTTTAGGTTTTTCCTATGACAGCTATGAGCAACAAATGGCATATCACTGCGCTCCCACCATCAAGGGGATAAAATGCAGTAATATGGTGGCCTTTAAAATTAGTTCCCAGGAGTCCTTTAGCGCATTTCTGCAAAAGCACGATAAATGTTTAAAATGTAATGGTATAAAATACATTTTGTTGGCCCGGCAAAAAAATCATGCCCTGATGCTATTTTACCGGCCACAAATTTTGGCCCGTCTGCTCCGTCGCCCTTTGGCTATTGAAATTTTAAACAGCTTTGGTTATACAGTAAAAGGTGAAATCGGTGAGGATACTATTTCTTCTTTACTGAAACGACTAAAAGAACGCATCACCCAGTGCGATGGGTTCCCTCACGAAATTGGTATATTTCTTGGCTATCCACCGGCTGATGTGCAAGCCTTTATTGAAAACAAAGGGCAAAACTATTTATACAGCGGTTTTTGGAAGGTATATTTCAATGCCACAGCCCAAAAGCATCTTTTTGAATGCTACAATCATTGTATCCATAATATGTGTGCCAGATTACAGGCCGGTGAGAGCCTGCAAGAAGTCATCAGTGCCGCATAAATAAGTATATAGGAGTTGATATTTTATGAAAATTGCTGTTGTTTATTGGTCAGGAACCGGTAATACCAAGGCCATGGCTGAATCCATGCTGGAGGGTGCCAAATCCGCCGGTGCCGAAACTGATCTTTATTCTGTAGACCAATTCAATGCCAACCAAATGGCTGACTATGACGGTTTCCTATTCGGTTGTTCAGCCATGGGCTGCGAGGTTCTGGAAGAAGCTGAATTTGAACCATTCTTTCAGGAAGCAGAAAACAATATCAAGGATATTCCGGTAGGGCTGTTTGGTTCTTATGGCTGGGGCTCCGGCGAATGGCTGCAGGATTGGCACCAACGCTGCAAGGACCACGGCGCCAAGGTCTATAAGGATGGAGTAATGATTAATAATACTCCGGATGAAGACGACCTCAAGGAATGTTCTGATTTTGCCCAAAATTTCATCAAGGATAATTTCTAATAATTCTCTATAGCAACTCCCCCAACAACTAAATACTTTCCATAAGAAAAACACCTACCGAAGTGATATACATCCATAATAGCTGGATACATATTCCTCTGATAGGTGTTTTTCTTGTTGCATCTATTGCCGTATTATTGTTTTACTTACTGTTTTGCGGCCCATTTTTTAATTTCCGGCTGCAAAACCCGCACAACTTTTTTCCTGGAAAGATTTTTATCCAAGGAAACTACATTTCCCTCGCCATTGCCAAAGGCCGCTTTGGCACATTCACTGGCACCATTTCCGTAACAAAACTCATAACCCATGAAATCATCTAATTTGATTTTAGCACATATGCGGCGTCTTTAGTTTATTTTTATTCCAATTTATATAAATCAGTCCGTCTATGTTTAATCAGGGGTAACTGCTGTCTCACAGCCTCCACATCCGATAAATCCACATCTACCAGCTGATAGCCCACTTTCTCGTCCAGCTGGGCCATAACCTTTCCCCAAGGATCTACAGCAATGCTATGACCCCAGGAATGATAGCTGTCTGCCATATTGCAGGCTGTTGCTGTACCTATGGTATAGCATTGATTGAACATGGCCTGGGCCCGGAATATCAGCTCCCAATGGAGTGGACCAGTGGTCATATTAAAGGAGGCTGGAACCAAAATTACCTTGGCTCCCTGTAAAACCATTAACCTGGCCAGCTCCGGGAACCGGAAATCATAGCAGATACACAGTCCCACCTTACCGAATTCCGTATCAAAAACTGTTATATCCCGGCCAGCAGTCAGGGTATCAGATTCCTTAAAATACTGGCCCCCCTTAACGTCAATATCAAAGAGATGAACTTTCCGATGCTTGGCAATCTGCTTTCCCTGTCGATTAAAAACATAGGCCGTATTAAATACCTGACCAGCCTCATCCTTTTCCGGCATCGAACCGGCCGAAATATAGATATTATACTTCTTGGCCAGCTCAGCACATTTTTGCCATATCTCGCCCCCCTCTGACTCAGCATAACGGGGAAAGCTGGCTGTATCATAAGGACAGCAAAACATCTCCGGCAATGCCAATAAATCTGCTTGTTTGTCTACAGCTAGTTGGCAGGCTTCAATAACTGCCTTAAATGTCTCTTCCGGTGAAGGAGAAACAACCGTTTGAGCCTGTAAAATTTTCACTATACACACCCTCTTTGCCAAACCCATTACCAAACCAGTAAAATGAGACTTATTCAGTGGGAGCTTTGTTCTCCCACTGAATTTAGCCGAATAAATCCAGAGCTTACGGGGGCTTGACTCCCACCTTAGAGGAAGGAGTCTTAGCACCCGTTAGCGTGGGATAAATAGTATTTCGTTACGTTTACTATCATAATATTACTCAAAAAAAAATGGCATTACAATATTTGAAATTATTTTATTACAACAGAACAAGGCAAAGTATTATTGACATATGTTACAAAAGTAGTATTATTGACATATATCAAAAACAAAAGGAGCGAACTATGGCCAGACCAGTCAAAAAGAAAAAAATCTGTTCTTTGCCGGCTATACAGGAATTTGTACCAGGCAATACCCCTAAGGATATGCCAGCTATTCTAATGCCATTGGAAGAATACGAAACCATTCGCCTTATGGATTATAACGGCCTTAATCAGCAGGAATGTTCTAAGCAAATGAATGTTGCCAGAACCACAGTACAGGCCCTTTATGCCGCTGCCAGGAAAAGAATGGCCGCCTGTCTGGTAGAAGGACGTCCCTTAAAAATTATCGGTGGAGAATATGAAATATGCCATGATAATGAGCCTTGTTGTAATTCCCACCGAAACAATAATCATTGTCCATTCAGGAAGGAGAAATTTATGAAAATAGCAGTTACTTACAGCAATGGCGAAATTTTTCAGCATTTTGGCAAAACCAGTGAATTCAAGGTTTATGATATTGAGGATAACAAGGTTGTAAAATCTGAGGTTATCAGTACTAATGGGCAGGGCCATGGTGCTTTGGCCGGGATTTTACAACAGGAAAACATCGACATTCTCATATGCGGTGGTATTGGTGGTGGAGCCCAGAATGCTTTAGCTTATGCTGGTATTAAATTATATGGTGGTGTTCAGGGCAATGCTGATGTGGCTGTTGAAGCTCTGTTGGCTGGCAAGCTGTCCTACGATCCAGCAGTACGTTGCGACCATCATGGTCATGGTGAAGGACATACCTGTGGAGATCACGGCTGTCATTGATTTTTCACTGACAAGTGTTGTTTATTATGTGTATTAATTAATATTTAGGAGGCCAAATTATGTCCGAAAATTGTAATCATGATTGTAGCTCCTGCGGAACTACCTGCGGTGAGGATACCCGTACTAAAATCCCTTATGAAGAACCTAATGAGCTGAGTAATATTCGCCATACTATTGCAATTGTCAGTGGCAAAGGCGGTGTAGGAAAATCCAAAATCCCTGGTGACCGGACTTCTGTCTGTGACAATGGCCAGGAAAGGCCAACATGTAGGAATTATGGATGCAGATATTACCGGTCCATCCATCCCTAAAATGTTTGGTGTATCCGGAGAAATACTCGGTAATCAGGCCGGAGCCTATCCGGTGGCTTCCGCCAATGGAATAGATATTGTCAGCATGAATTTGTTTTTGGAAAACACCACCGATCCCGTTGTTTGGCGTGGCCCAGTTATCAGTGGTGTAGTAAAGCAGTTCTGGTCCGATGTTATCTGGAATGATGTGGATTATCTTTTCATTGACATGCCACCAGGAACCGGAGATGTACCACTTACGGTAATGCAATCCATAAAACTGGATGGTATTATTATTGTAGCCAGCCCTCAGGAGCTGGTGGGCATGATTGTGGAGAAGGCGGTAAAAATGGCTTCTGTAATGGAGGTTCCCATCCTTGGATTGGTGGAAAACATGAGTTATTTTGAGTGTCCGGATTGTGGCAAGTGCCATAATATTTTTGGTGAAAGCCACCTTGAGGAAATAGCCAAAGAATACAACCTGGACATTTTGGGACGCATTCCAATACAGCCAGAGCTGGCTGCCAAA
>CACZYN010000100.1 GCA_902785445.1 uncultured Anaerovibrio sp. | reverse complement strand
AAGCTGGGCTTGGTAGTGACTGACGAGCAGCATCGCTTTGGTATCAGTCAGCGGGCCCAGTTGGAAAAGAAAGGCACCTATATGCCAGATGTGCTTGTAATGACGGCTACGCCAATTCCCCGGACCATGACCTTAACAGTCTATGGTGATTTGGATGTATCCTTGATAAAGCATTTACCTCCAGGACGGAAACAAATTCGGACCTTTGTCCGCACCCCGGAGCGCCGGGAGCTTATCTATAAGTTCCTGCGGGAAGAGATTGAAAAGGGACGGCAGGGTTATGTGGTTTGTCCGCTGATAGCTGATAGTGAAGAAAGTCAGCTGTTATCTGCCGAAGCGGTGTATGATGAGCTGACTCATGGTATTTTTCGTAATATACCCTGTGGCTTGGTTCATGGTAAGCTGAAGCAGAAGGAAAAAGAAGCTATTATGCAGGAGTTTTATGAGGGCATAATCAAGCTTTTGGTAGCCACCACAGTAATTGAAGTAGGAGTGAATGTACCTAATGCCAGTATGATGGTGATAGAAAATGCCCAGCAGTTTGGCTTGGCCCAGCTGCACCAATTACGGGGGCGTATTGGACGAGGTGAATATAGTTCCTATTGCGTATTGGTTACAGATGGAAATTCACAAGTAGCCCGTGAGCGTATGCGAATTATGGAGACTACCGCTGACGGCTTCGTTTTGGCGGAAGAAGATCTAAAGCTGCGGGGCCCTGGTCAGTTCTTTGGCTCCATGCAGCATGGACTGCCGGATTTGAAGATAGCTGATGTCCTGCAGGACATTGATATTCTGCTTAGGGCGCGGCGGGCTGCTTTGGAAACCATGAGCAATAAGGTGGATTTGGAGTACGTTTTGCCAGTTCTTCAGCTGCAGTACAAGGAGCATTTCCTTAATATTACAGAGACTTAACTTGATAGTAATTAATTATCTGGGTTATAATTACTAATAATTAAGGTTTTTTTGAATGGTGGTGACTAAAATGGTAGCCAATTCAAGTTCTGCGGATGTGGATATTTTTACACCTGTGGTTGCTGGCGCAACGGCAGAGGTAACAATTGATGATATAACGAATGCATTGCTTACATATCAGCCCAATGCTGATGTAGATTTGGTTAGAAAGGCATACGAGCTGGCTAATTCAGCCCATGCCGGACAAAAACGGGCCTCCGGGGAAGAGTATATTATTCATCCTCTTTGTGTGGCCAAAATACTTACGGAGCTTCAGATTGACGCTGTGACCATTACGGCGGCTCTGTTACATGATGTGGTCGAGGATACCACATATTCTATAGAACAGATGTCAGAGATGTTTGGTCAGGAAGTGGCTATGCTCATTGATGGCGTGACCAAGCTGGGTAAAATCCAGTTCCAGTCCAAGGAGGAGCAGCAGTCAGAGAATTATCGCAAACTGTTTTTGGCCATGGCCAAGGATATCAGGGTAATTATTATCAAGCTGGCGGATCGGCTGCATAATATGCGTACCCTGAAGTTCGTCAAAGAGGAAAAACAGCAGAGAATTGCCCGGGAGACTATCGAAGTATATGCTCCTTTAGCGAACCGTTTGGGTATCTCCAATATTAAGTGGGAATTGGAGGATTTGTGCCTGCGGTACCTGGATCCGGAGTATTATTACGAGTTAGTGGAAAAGGTAAAGCAAAAAAGGCAGGAACGGCAGCAATTTATCGAGGATTCCATTTTACAGATTCACACCAAGCTGGTGAGAAGCGGTGTGAAGGCGGAAATCAGCGGCCGGGCGAAGCATTTTTACAGTATTTACCGGAAAATGAAGCGGGATAACAAGGACATAAGTGAAATTTATGATCTTTCCGCAGTACGAATTCTGGTGCGGAATGTTCGGGACTGTTATGCGGTACTTGGTATCGTTCATGCCATGTGGAAGCCAATTCCTGGGCGTTTTAAGGATTATATAGCCATGCCGAAAACCAATGGTTATCAGTCCTTACATACCACGGTGATGACCCGGGGCTATCCGTTGGAAATTCAAATTCGTACCTTTGCCATGCATAAGATTTCGGAGTATGGTATCGCGGCTCACTGGAAATACAAGGAAAGCGGCCGTGGTTCCCAGGCAGATAACAATTACGACAAGAAACTGTCCTGGTTGCGTCAGATGATGAATTTGCAGCAGGAGGTTAATGACCCAAGCGAATACGTGGATGCCTTAAAGATGGATATTTTCTCCGATGAGGTATTCGTATTCACTCCTAAAGGTGATGTTATCAATTTGCCAAATGGTTCGGTGCCAATAGATTTTGCCTATCGTATTCATACGGAGGTAGGACATCACTGCGTAGGAGCCAAGGTCAACGGCAAAATTGTACCATTGGAGTACAAGCTGCAAAGTGGTGATTTGGTATCCATTATTACCAATAAGGCCAATAATGGGCCAAGTCTGGACTGGCTGAACATTGTGGCAGCCTCCGAGACCCGGAGCAAAATCCGTTCCTGGTTCAAGAAGGCCAAGCGGGAAGAAAATATTATCCGTGGGCGGGATGCTCTGGAAAAGGAAGCCAAGAAGTTTGGTTACGAGCCGCGGGAATTGTTGCGGGATAACTGGCTTAGCACAGTATGTCTCCGGTTTAATATTAACAATCAGGATGATTTGCTGGCCGCCATCGGCTATGGCGGTGTTACGGTAAGCAGTGTAATTGCCAAGCTGATTGAGTTATACAAAAAGGAAGTCAAGGAACTGACTCCGCCAGATGTGTCCCAGATGCTGGAACGTCTTAAAAGACCCCATGGTTCCTCCCGTAAATCCAATGCCAGTCATGGTATTTTGGTGGAGGGAGAAGGCGGCATGTTGGTGCGTTTGGCTAAGTGCTGTAACCCAATCCCAGGTGACCCTATTACCGGCTTTATTACCAAGGGGCGTGGTGTGTCCGTTCATCGTTCGGATTGTCCGAATGTGGCCATCACAGATAATGATGCATCCCGGGTTATTGCCGTAAATTGGGATGTGGGTATCGATAAGAACTATACTGTGGAGGTTGAAATTCATTGTAATGATTCGGCGGGGATTCTTACCAATATTTTGGCGGTTCCGGCCGAAATGAAGATGAATGTCAGCTCCGTAAATGCCCGTACCAACCGTAATAACAAGACTTCCGTGGTCATGCTTGGTGTTGAGGTAAGTGCGGCATCCCAGGTTAACTCCTTAATGACCAAAATACGTCGTTTGAAGGATGTCTACAGCGTAAGTCGGGCTATGACCAACAACGCTGATAAGCGTAATGGCTAGTGCCAAAGCACTGATAGAGAGTGAAGTGAGATAATGGATTTTTCGGTAAAAACCCTAGTTGCCGGTATGGTGGGAACGAATTGTTACATTTTAAAGGACAATTCCACTGATGAAGGCATGGTAATAGATCCTGGTGACAATGCCAAAGGAATATTGGCGTATATAGAAGAGGCCGGAATTGACGTTAAGCTGGTGGTCCTTACCCACGGTCATTTTGACCATATTGGGGCTGTGGACGAGCTAAGGGAAAAGCTCAAGGTGCCAGTGGCCATCCATAAGGATGATGCCGATATGCTTACAGACGGCAAGAAAAATTTATCTGCCTTTACCGGCGGCGGACTTGTAGAGGGAAAACCAGCGGATATACTCCTTAATGATGGAGACAATATATCCTTTGGTAAGTGTACTCTGAGGGTTATAAGCACTCCGGGACACACCAAGGGCGGTATTTGCCTGTATGGTGGAGGCGCTCTCTTTAGTGGAGATACTTTGTTTGCCGGTTCTATTGGCCGGACGGACTTTCCCGGTGGCAGTTTGCAGGAGCTTGTGGAAGCTATTAAGAATCGTTTAAATACAGTTGCTGATGCAGCTAAGGTGTTCCCTGGACACGGACCCGCTACCAATATGGGAATTGAGCGGGAATGTAATCCGTATATGTAGTATTAGTGAAAATCCAGTTGACAATGGAATTGATAAGGGGGCAAGAGTAGTATGACCTTTAACTTTTTTAAGAAGACGAGTAAGCTCTTATCCGTAGCCTTGATACTATCATTGACACTGGTAATAGGGCTCTTGGGTGGTTGTGGCACTGATAATACTGCCAAAAACAACGATAAAACAGTTAATATTGCTATTCAGCCTTCCGCAGCCTTTATTCCGTTGTTTGTGGCCAAGGAAAAGGGTTGGATTGAAGCCGATTTAAAGGCTAAGGGTGTTACGGTCAATTGGCATAATTTTGAGTCGGGCCCGCCAATGAATGAATCCTTGGGCACTGGCAGCTCGGATATAGGGGTTATTGGCGATGTTCCTATTGTCTCCGCCATTGCAGCTGGTCAAAAGAATGAGCTGATAGCTATTGCTGCTGAAGGGCCGGCCGCTTATGCGGTTTTGACCGGCAAGAATAGTACCTTGTCCAATCCAGCAGATTTTAGGGGAAAAACTATTGCCACGGTAGTTGGTTCCACCAGTCATAATCTTACCCAGAAGTTTTTACAGGCAGGTAATCTGTCCTTTAAAGATGTTAGAATGGTCAATATTTCCGTAGGTGATGCGGCAACCGTGCTGAAAAATGGTGAAGCGGATGCGGTATCCATTTGGGAACCGAATGTAACCCGCCTGGAGGAAAGTGGTGCCGGGAAAATTATTTGCGATGGCGTCAAAGTAGATTTGTTATGCGTCAACGGCATTGTGGCCAGAGCAGAATTTGCCCAGGCCAATCCGGAAATCGTATCCATTGTGCTGAAAAATTATGCCCGGGGGGTAAAGGAACTGGCCAATCTGGATGAAACCACCCTTAATAATGTGGCCAAGTACTTATCTCTGACGCCGGAGCAGCTGAAAAAGGTCATTACCAAGTATGATTATACGGTGGTAATTGATGACAAGGATGTTGCCGGGTTGAACGATACCATAAAGTTTTTGGTAAACATTGGCCGCTTGAAGAACGAATATGATATCAGTGGCTATGTCAACAGAGAATACTTAAAGGCTGCCGACGTGGAGCAGTATCTAAAGTAAGAGTTTTTTTAATGCTTCTTTAATGACAGGGCAAAGATAGTTTGCTATACTTGGTTTGCCTGAAAGGCGAATAATTAAATAATTTCTTAACCATAAAGAGAAGGCGAGAGACAAGCTCGATGACCCTTCAGCAACCTGCCACGGGTGAAAGCGTGGTAAGGTGCTAAAGCTTGATTGATGGGTAGGATAAAGTAAAACGAGCCCATCAAGACGATGGGCTTTTTCATTGCGTCTCTTTTTGGTTTACAGAACAAAAGGAGACGATGAAAATGTTAGAAAACGTAGTAATTCATGTACCCCACGCATCTTTGTACATCCCGGAGAAGTATATCCCGGACTATGATTTGGAGGTTCTGGGCCACGAAATGCTGGTAATGACGGACTGGTATTGTGACGAGCTGTTTGCTTGTGAAGCGGAGATGGTAAATCTGCAGGTAAGCCGTCTGGTGTGTGATGTGGAGAGATTCCGCGATGACAAGGATGAGTCCATGAGCCGTATGGGAATGGGATTGTATTATACCCATAGCTCAAAAATGCAGCCATTTAGAAAGCATATTGCAGAAAAGAGGGAAGAGGTGGCCAAGATCTTCTATGATCCTCATCATGCTAAACTTGAGGCTGCGGTGGAAAAGCGCCTCTCCGATTATGGCAAGTGCCTCATTGTGGATGGCCATTCCTTTTATCCCGAGCCCCTGCCTTATGAGCTGGACCAGCAGTCAAACCGCCCGGATATCTGCATTGGCACTGATGACTACCATACCTTCCCGGGTAAGGTGTATAAAATGGTAAATTACCTGCAGGACCATAAATTGTCAGTAAAAATCAACTCGCCCTTTGCTGGGGCACTGGTTCCCATGAAGTATTACCGCCAGGACAGCAGGGTCCAGTCAGTTATGATTGAAATCAATCGTGGTCTCTATCTGGCCCAGGGCTGTGACAAAAGCAACTGCTTCAACGAGGTTCAGCGTATCATAAAGGGCATGATTGAAATCATGGGGGAGGAAGTGGAGTAAGGGAAATCCTTTGTTGTACAGTCAAAAAGAAAAGCCCGCTGGTTCTCAGCGGGCTCGATAAAGCTAAGTCCTCCGAAGTCATAGAAATACTTCTATTTCTTATTATTCTGAGAACAGCTCAATGTGTGTATTTGAGATTATTTAACTTGCAGATAACATTTTAGATAATAGTAAACATCATTCAAAGGCTTTTTACTGTCTGTACTGCTGCAATATGGTGAATTTTCATAACACAGGTAAGCCTTCCCTGCCCGTCTGTCTTCTTTAAAAGTAGCTTTGCTGGAATTTACTGCAGCGTCATCTGCAAAATTGAATGTAACACTGTTCACTTTTATAATAAGCTCATCTGCGTCATCATTAGCAACATAAGCAGAGCTTAAGTCCAGACCACTGCAAAATTTATTGCCACTGTCATAAATCGGATAATTCATGTCACCATGCCAAAATAGGATCCCATCTATTTCCTGCAAGGGAGAAGCATAGGCGATACTGGTGCACCGTTCAAAAGGCATTGGCAAATTTGTATTGCCAAGTGACACAACTGTCAGCGCAAGCACCATCATAACAAGTATTTTCTTCAACATCTGATTTGCCTCCTATTTTAATTGAATGTCCCTCATTTTGAGGGAAGTATTGGTAGTGGATTAATTATAGCATGATGTGGCAGTCCTTTCCATTGGTTTATTATGAGTTATAGCTCTTTTTAATTTTGGTTTAATGGCTTATATGAAACTTTTTTTGTATAATATTCCAAGGAAAAAATATGTCGATTATATCGGAAGGTGAATTTTATGAAAAAATCATTGGCAGTGGCACTGATGGCTGCGGGGATATTAACCAGTTCCATGGCAGCGGGCGACATCCATCATGCCCAGGCCTATATGATAACCTGTCAGGAGGAGCGGGACGTTGGTCATGGTGCTTATGACAAGTATTTTGCCTCCCAGTTTGTCCATAAGGATCCGGAATACATTGAAAATTGGTTCTTAGAGGTCCATCAAAAAGAATTATTAGGTATAAAATATAAGCCTGTATATTCCGGCAGAACTCATGG
>CACZYN010000099.1 GCA_902785445.1 uncultured Anaerovibrio sp. | reverse complement strand
GGAAACCCTCTACGATATGGAAATACCCACAGGGCAGATTGTGACCCGGGAAGCAGCGGAAAAGATGTTGGAGCTGACAGGGGAAATCGGTCGGGAAGTGGATATATACATCAATCGCAAGGGCAATGTGGTGCAGGTTTCCGTAGGGGATGATGCCACAGTAGAACTGCCGGAGGTTAAGGCTCGCAGCAATATTCGTCTGTCCGGGATTCGGTGTATTCATACCCATCCCAGCAGCGATACTCGCCTGAGCGGACCGGATATTTCCTCTTTGAAAAGCATGCGCTTTGACTGCATGGTGGCTATTGGCCTAAAGGGTGGAAAAATCTATGGCAGTATGGGCTTTCTTTCCGGGGAAATGACGGATACCGGCGAATATATTGTGCATGGCACCAAGGAGATCCCCCTGAAGGAGCTGAATGCCATTGATTTGGTACAGCTTATTGTGCTGGTGAATAACCAGTTGGGCAAAAATCAGCTGAAGGATACCCAGGAACGACCGGAAAAAGCTATTTTGGCCGGTGTGGCTTTTAACAGCAGCCGAAATGGTTGGCAGGCGGAGGATTCCCTGGAGGAATTAAAGGGCTTGGCGGAGACTGCTGGAGCAGTGGTAGTGGCTAAAGTTATCCAGAATAAGGACAAGCCGGATAATGCCTACTTTTTAGGTAAGGGCAAGGTGGAGGAAATAGCCATGCTGGCCCAAAACGAGGATGCGGATCTGTTAATCATTGATGATGAAATATCCCCATCCCAACAGCGAAATCTGGAGTTGAGTACAGGTTTGAGAGTAGTGGACAGAACGGCCCTTATTTTGGACATATTTGCCCAACGGGCCCGGTCCAGTGCCGGTAAATTGCAGGTGGAGCTGGCTCAGCTAAAATATAATCTGCCTCGTCTAGGGGGGCAGGGGTTGGTATTGTCCCGCTTAGGTGGCGGTATCGGTACCCGAGGACCTGGTGAAACCAAGCTGGAAATGGATCGTCGCCGGATTCATGGACGGATCCATGAGCTGGAGGAGCGCATTGACAAGCTGAAAAAGCAGCGGAGCCTTCATCGTAAGCAGCGAAAGCATTCGGCTATTGCTTCAGCGGCTTTGGTGGGCTATACCAATGCTGGTAAATCCACTATTTTAAATGCTTTGTCCGATGCTGATGTATTGGCGGAGGATAAACTGTTTGCTACCTTGGATCCTACCACCAGATTGGTGAATTTGGATGAACGGCAGCAAATTCTTTTGACGGACACGGTAGGTTTTATTCAAAAGCTGCCTCATACCCTGGTCAGTGCCTTTCAGGCTACTTTGGAGGAAACCACGGAGGCGGATTTGCTCATTCATGTGGTGGATGCCAGCGATCCAAACTACGAATTGCAGATAAAGGCTGTAGTTAATGTGCTGGAGGAAATTGGCGCCAAGGAAAAGCCGGCAATTTTTGTCTTTAACAAGGCGGACCGCTTGACAGGTGAAACCGGCACTGAGTTTGCGGTGCAGCGGATGCTTCAGGATCGGGATGGAGTGGTCATTTCCGCCAAGGAGGAAGCTGGATTGATGGAATTACGCTCCAAGCTGGCCAGCTTCTTTAATAAAGGAAAGGTAAAAATCAAGCTGTGTATTCCTTACACGGAGGGAAGTATTATAACCCGTCTGCATAATGAGGCGGTGGTGTTAAGCACTGATTATGCCGAGCAGGGTACAGTGCTGGAGGTGGAGCTGCCGGTAAGCGAGGCAGAGCCTTATATGGAATATGAAATCAAGGAGTAATTGTTTATAATGGCGTTTTCGGAAAAATTAGTAAAATTAAAGCAGCAGGTTTTGGCAGAATGTCAGGCCAGCTTTGCCCATATTGACGATATTGCGGAGCAGAATACCTTGAAGGTACTGGATGCTATGCGGGAGTGTCAGGTGGCAGAAAGTCACTTCAATACTACCTCTGGCTATGCCTACAGCGATATTGGCCGTATGAAGGTAGATGAGCTGTATGCCAAGGTATTTGGGGCAGAGCGGGCATTGGTGCGTACCCAGTTTGTATCCGGTACCCATACTTTGGCCACAGTGCTGTTTGGGATATTGCGGCCGGGGGATAAGCTGGTTTCCTTGACCGGAGCCCCTTATGATACCATGCAGACAGTTATTGGCTATGAGTCGGAAAGCAAGGGTTCCTTAAAGGAATTCGGCATAAAATACGACGAACTGGCCATGCTTGCTGGCAAGGTGGATATGGCTGGTATTGCGGCAAAAATCACCCCGGATTGCAAAATGGTGCTTATTCAGCGGTCCCGCGGCTATTCCTTGCGTGACCCACTAAGCATAGAGGACATTGAGCAAATCTGTGCCGAGGTGCATCGGGTGAAACCGGATTGTGTATGCTTCGTGGACAACTGCTATGGGGAATTTGTGGACTTAAAGGAACCGGTGCAGGTGGGCGCGGATATTATGGCGGGCTCTCTGATTAAAAATCCAGGAGGCGGCATTGCCCTGACTGGCGGCTATATTGTCGGTAAGGATGAGCTGGTGGAGCTGGCTTCTTATCGTCTCACTTCCCCAGGAATGGGTGATGAATTGGGAGCGTCCCTGGCCAACAACCGGATGATTTTCCAGGGGCTTTTTATGGCACCTCATGTAGTGGCCCAGGCCATCAAGGGTGCTGTATTTGCTGCGGGCATGTTCAGCAAGCTGGGCTATAATACTTTGCCACTTCCTACGGATGTGCGGGGCGATATAATTCAGGCTGTTCAGTTAAATTCTCCGGAGAAATTGAAAGCCTTTTGTCGTGGTATTCAAAAGTATTCCCCGGTGGATTCCTTTGCGGCACCAGAGCCGTGGGATATGCCAGGCTATGAGGATCAGGTAATCATGGCGGCAGGTACCTTCGTGCAGGGGGCTTCTATAGAACTTAGTGCCGATGGACCAATGCGTCCACCATACAATGTTTACATGCAGGGGGGCATAACCTTTGAGCATGCAGTCATTGGCATAATGGGGGCAGCCCAGGCCATAGAGGATATTGAGGACGTATCCAAGAGGTGAAGCTGTGTATTGAAAATAAAAAGAGCGTATTCAAAGGTAAGAACCTTTGGATACGCTCTTTCTGCGTCTGCTATAAATTATCACATTTGCCGATAAACGCCGATAACCTTGCCGAGAATGGTAACATCCTTTTCGTAGAATGGCTCCATAGAGTCATTTTCCGGCTGAAGGCGAATATGATTTTTTTCCTTGAAAAATCTCTTTACGGTCGCGGTTTCACCGTTAACCAAGGCAACTACAATATCGCTGTTATTGGCGGTGTTTTGCTGCTTGACCATTATGTAGTCCCCGTCATAAATGCCGGCATTGATCATGCTTTCACCGTCAATCTTAAGCATAAAAGTCTCACTGTCAGTACCCAGAAGATTTTGTGAGAAGGCAAAAACCTCTTCGATATTTTCCTGCGCCAAGATAGGGGTACCGGCGGTAACCGTACCAATCAACGGAACGTTTACAGTACGCTCCCAAGGTTTGTCCTCCAGTAAATCAATTGCTCTAGGCTTGGTTGGGTCCCGGCGGATAAGACCGGATTCTTCCAGCTGATTCAGGTAACCATGAACAGTAGAGCTGGATTTCAGGCCAACGGCTTTGCCGATTTCCCGAACGGATGGTGGATAGCCCTTGTCCAAAAGGAACTCCTTGATGTAGCTGTAAATTTGACTCATGCGCTCATCTGCACAGCGTTTGCGTCCCATATGTCACACTCCTTAAAGTTGTTACTTACATAATAGTATAGCACATATATGTTCTATTGCAAGCTATTTACAAACAAAAGTGCTAAATATTTATTACATTGGCTATATTATGATTTTCTTTATGACTTTTTTGTATTATTTTATGGTATAATGAAAAAAAGTAGGTCTGGTGTACTATCTTTTCGTGTTTGCTTTTGGGCGTGGGGTGCATGATATGAAGCATATTCCTTACTTGTGCGATGATATCAATGAATTTGTTCGTATAGTGGATGAATTCGCTAATATGTTGCCTGGATTGGGTAAATATTCCAGTGTGTTGGCGACTATTTTCGTAGATATTAAACGGAAAAAGGATGCTCCAAGAGTTATTAGTAAAATGCGGGAAACCTTGCCGAATGTGAAGATTATCGGTGGAACGGTATCGGCAAATATTACCGCAGGAGTAATCAATTATTACGGAATATCCGTTACCTTTTCTGTATTTGAAGAATCCACAGTAGAGGTTTTGCCGGTATATTGGGATGACAACAATAGTGAGGAAATCGGAAAAGAATTACTAAATCGTCTGTCCCACACCGAGCAGTTAGTGGCGATTGGTATGTACACCTCAGGCTTTGTGCTGGATGTAGTGCCGTTTTTTAAGGAACTGTCCCAGTTGCCTTCGGATATAATCTTCTTCGGTGGTGTCGTGGATGATGGCACCGTGGATGGCCAGGGCTTTGTTTTCACCGACAATGATATCATATATCGTGGACATGTTATGATGGTACTGAAGGGACGGTCTCTTCAGGTAAATGTGGGATACAGCAGTGGTTGGCGCCCTTTGGGTAAGGTTATGACTGTTACCCGCCTTAAAGATCAGCATACTATTTGTGAGATAGATGATATTCCTGTAAAGTTTATTTATGAAAAGTATTTGGGCATGTCCAAATGGGATGAGGATTTTTTACAGGAGGCGGTAGTTTTCCCGTTTTCGGTAATGCGTAATGGAACATCCTTGGCCAGATTACCGCGGACAGTCTCGGCTGATGGCAGTGCCTGCTATGGTGCTGATTTTATATTAGGGGACAAGGTAAGACTCTGCTACGGTGACCCGGAGGTCATTATTTATGAGGCCAGATGCTTGCAGCAGGATATGACCCGTTTTCAGCCTGAGGGGTGCTTTGCCGTTAGTTGTTGGGCCCGGCAGGTGTTACTTCATAAGGATGTAAATAAGGAGCTGGAGGCTTGCCGTAAAACAGCCCCGTCAACGGGGATTTATGCCTTGGGTGAGTATACCAGATCCCAATCCGGCGATATTTTCATTAATAATATGTGTTTATCAATAATTGGCCTGCGTGAGGGCGGTGCCAGCACTAGCTTTTATGAGAGCAAAACTATGGAGCCGATTCGTTTGGAGCGGCGTAATGGCATTTTAAGTCATCTCATGCATTTTGTGCAGGCGGTATCCAGCGAGCTGGAGGAGAGCAACCGTCGGCTAAAGGCCTTGGCCAATACGGATTTCCTTACCAATCTCATGAATCGTGGGGAATTGGAAACGGAAATGGAAAATGTTATCTATGACGGAAAGTTTAGTGAAAGTACATCCACGGTTTTGATGCTGGACATAGATAATTTCAAGCAAATTAATGATACCTTTGGTCATGATGTAGGGGATCAGGTATTAAAAAGCGTGGCGGAAATCATTCGTCAGAATATCCGTACATCAGATAGAGCCGGGCGTTGGGGCGGCGATGAATTTATTATTATATTTAATCGCACAGATATTGAGGAGGCCAGACATATTGCTGTCAGAATCCGGGAAAAAATCATGAATATGGCTATGGAATATGATACCTGTCATATTACGGTAAGTATTGGTATTACGGAAGTAACAAAGGATGACACGGTATTGTCCATGTTCCAACGGGTGGATACAGCTATGTATAAATCCAAGAATCAAAATGGAAAGAATAGTATAACTGTAGCGTAATCAAGAAGATATAAAAGCCCTGTCAGATATCATATATGAGTATCTGACAGGGCTTTTTGTTGCTTTGTTTCTAGCCTTCCCCTTTGGGGGCGCTCCGCGCGGGAGTCCGGTGGACGCCCCGGACGGTGCCGAGTTTACGAGGCGGATGAGGTTACTAATTTAGTAAGTACATCATCCAAAGTATTAAGTACATTATTGATATCTGTTTCAGTGATTACCAATGGTGGCTGGAAGGCCATTACATTCCGGGCAATACCGTTCTTGCCGATAATGAAGCCACGGTTCTTCATTTCTTCCAAAACCATATCCAGCTCATCCGCAGCCGGGCTCTTGTCAGGGTGTACGAACTCGGCACCACGCATCAGGCCGTAGCCCCGAATGTCACCAATGATAGGGTGCTTTTTCTGAAGTTCTACCAATCCATCATAGAGCTGCTGACCCCGTTCCTGAGCATTTTTCATCAGATTATGCTTTTCAATATAGTTCAGCACTCCGATACCGGCCATGGAGGATACCGGATTACCACCCAGGGTGGAAGCGCCTGGTTTGGTGTAGGTATCGGCAATCTTGGCGCTGGCGGTAAAGGCGGAGATTGGAGCTCCATTGCCCAATGCCTTGGCCATAGTCATAATATCTGGCACTACATCGTAATTTTCAATGGCAAACATTTTGCCGGTACGGGCAAAGCCAGTCTGCACTTCGTCGATAATCAGGAGGGCGTTGTACTTTTCCAGAATTTCCTTTACCCGTTTGAAGTAGCCCTTTGGCGGGGTAATTATTCCGGCGTTACCCTGAATAGCCTCGGCTATCATAGCGGCTGGCTGGCCACTGGTGGAGGTTTTGATGATATCCTCTACAGCATTGGCACAAGCCAAGTCACATTCCGGATATTTCTTGCCCAATGGGCAACGATAACAGTAAGCATTTGGTGCAAAGTGAATACCGCCGCAAGGATGTGGATCGGTACGCCACATTTGGATACCGGTGAGGCTCATGGTGAGCTTGGTGCGGCCATGGAGGCCGTTTCTAAGGCCGATGAATTCATCCTTACCGGTGTAAATGGAGGCCAGAAGCAGGGCTCCTTCATTGGCCTCGGTACCAGTGGAGCAGAAGAAGGTTTTCTGTAAATCGCCTGGGGTTACCTGAGCCAGCTTTTCAGCTAAGTTTACAAAGTTTTCTGTAAGGTAAATGTTGCATACATGCTGTAAATTCTGCACCTGCTTTACCACTGCATCGTTGATTTCTGGGTTACAGTGACCGCAGTTTATTACCGATACGCCAGCGAAACAGTCCAGATATTTCTTTCCTTCGCTGTCGTAAAGATATTGCATATCTCCTTTGACAAACTGGCGGGGCTCCTTGTAGAAATGAGCCAGACATGGCATGATATATTTCTTTTT
>CACZYN010000098.1 GCA_902785445.1 uncultured Anaerovibrio sp. | reverse complement strand
AAGCTCCTCATAAGCCTGCCGTTTATCGATACATCCCTGCCATATTCCGGATAGTTTCAATTCTCCGGCTCTTTTTTCCAGAATTTTTGACTGGCGTCCGGTAATAATGGCAGTTTTTAATCCGGCCTTATGCAACAGAGTTATGCCCATACCATCCCGGACGGAAAAGGCCTTCATGATTTCTCCATCGGCTCCCATGTAGATTTTCCCATCAGTTAGGGTTCCATCCACATCGAAGACAACCATTTTGATTTTTTCCGCCGCCGATTCGGCATTTTTCTTCGCAATCATATTATACAACTCCCTGCCGCAGCAAGTCCGTCAGATGAACGATGCCCACCGGTTTATTATCAGCATCCACTACTGGCAGTACAGTAATTGGTCTTGGCTTGTGCTTTTCCATAATACTGAGGGCAGATGCCGCCAGCTGTTCCTTAGCAATGGTAAGCGGATTTCGGGTCATTAATTTATCCACAGACTCGTCCAGAAATTGACTGCCCTTAGCCAGTCCCCGGCGAATATCTCCATCGGTAACCAGCCCCATGAATTTCCCCTGGTCATCAACTACCGAGGTAGCACCTAAGCCCTTGTCCGTCATCATGAACAGAGCTTCCTTAGCTGTAGCACTATAGTGAATAATCGGATTGTCCTCACCACTATGCATAACATTTTCTACCGTAAGGAGAAGCTTGCGTCCCAGAGAACCACCTGGATGAAATAAGGCAAAGTCCTGTTTGGTAAAATTGCGGGCTTCCAGCAAGGCCACCGTAATAGCATCGCCCATGGCCAGTGTGGCCGTAGTGCTGGCTGTAGGCGCCAATCCCAATGGACAGGCCTCCCGTTCTACGCTAACATCCACAAAAAAATCTGCATTTCTTCCCAGAGAGGATTCTCGGCGACCGGACATGGCAACTATTTTAGCCCCAATACGCTTTATTACCGGCAAAATATTCACCACTTCTGCGCTTTCTCCACTGTTGGATATGGCAATAACCACATCATCAGCAGTAACCATACCCAAATCTCCGTGGAAAGCCTCCGCCGGATGCATGAAAAAGGCTGGGGTTCCAGTGCTGGCCAAACTAGCTGCAATTTTGCGTCCCACATGGCCGGACTTACCCATACCAGTAATAATTACCCGGGCCCGACAGTCCAAAATACACTGAACAACTCTTTCAAATTCATCATCAATATGATCAATCAGCTTGGTAACAGATTCTGCTTCAATACGCAGAGTCTCAATTGCCGAATCCTTTATCATCAATCTGACTCCCTTTGTTTTCTCACAATATCATGAATAGCAATGGCACTCTTCAACAGGTCCTCCAACTTATCCAAATAAACCATATTCGGGCCATCACAAAGAGCTTCCTCTGGATTATCGTGAACCTCCATGAAGAGGGCATCTACACCAGCGCCAACCGCAGCCCGTACCAGGTGCGGCACATATTCCCGATTACCAGCCGAACAAGTACCGGCTCCACCCGGCAGCTGTACACTATGAGTTCCATCGAATACCACTGGATAACCAAAGGAACGCATTATAGGAAACGCACGCATATCCACCACCAAATTATTGTAGCCAAAGGTTGCTCCCCGTTCCGTAAGCATTATCTGGGAACAGCCACCTTCGTGGAGTTTATCCACCACATTACGCATATCACCAGGTGCCATGAACTGCCCCTTCTTTACATTTACTACAGCACCACTTTTGGCTGCTGCATACAAAAGGTCCGTTTGACGGCAAAGGAAAGCAGGTATCTGGATAATGTCTGCCACCTTGGCCACTGGCTTAACCTGCTCCTCGGTGTGAACATCAGTCACAATAGGAACCTGTAACTCATCCTTGATGGTCTGCAGCATTTCCAAGCCTTTCTTTAGGCCTGGTCCCCGAAAGCCATTAAAGGAAGAACGATTTGCCTTATCAAAAGATGCCTTAAATACATAAGGTATACCCAATCTGCCAGTAATTTCCTTAATAGTACGGCCAATCATCAGACACCGGTCCAGCCCTTCCAAAACGCAAGGACCAGCCAACAGCGCTAATGGTTTGCCATTACCAATTTCAAAATTCCCCACCTGAACAGTATTCATAATGCTTACCATCCTTCCTAGGCTTTATGCCCATTTAAAAGCTTTTTATATGCTATGTTGACTGCTTCCAAATCTGCTGGAGTATCTACTCCCACGAAATGAAAATCAGTCTTTATAACCTTAATCTTATAACCATTTTCCAAGGCCCGCAGCTGTTCCAACGACTCAGTCTGCTCCAATTCCGTCGGGGCCATCTTGGCATAATTCAGTAAAAAATCCCGTTTATAGGCATAAATTCCAATATGCTTATACACCGTCATACCAGTTTTTTCCCGAAAATATGGCAGTGGTGACCGAGAAAAGTATAGGGCATAACCCCGTTTATCAGTAACCACCTTTACATTATTGGGGTTATCAATATCTTCCTGGTTATCCATAGGGGACATTACCGTTGCCATCTGCAAATCCGGATCATCGTCAAAGGCAGCTGCCAATTCATCAATAAGCTCCGGTTCAATCATCGGCTCGTCACCCTGAACATTAATTATAAGCTCGGCCTCCGGATGAGCAGTCGCCACCTCAGCCAAGCGGTCCGTACCGGTAGGGTGATCCTTGGCAGTCATCATGGCCACACCGCCATTTTTTACCACTGCCTCATAAACCCGCTCATCATCCACTGCCGCAATTACACCAGTAAGGCGTTTGGCCTTGGAGGCCTGATCATAGACCCGAGATATCATTGGCTTACCGGCAATATCGGCTAAAGGCTTGCCCGGGAGCCGGGTAGAAGCATATCGCGCCGGAATTACACAAAGAGTATTCATTGCAATCAGCCTTTCTTTTTTCTGTGCTCCTCAAGCTTTTCCCGGAGCAGTGCTTCAAATTCATCCTTACCATTCTGCAGTACCACTTCAACTGTAAGGATATATACTGGAATGGCTTTTTCTTCCGGTACTGCTGCCAAAAATTCCATTGGCAGTTTTACCGCATCCTTTTCTGTGGTAACAATTGCCTCGGCTCCTTGGCGAACCGCCTGCTCCATGGCATCAACCATTTCTTCCTGAGTGTACTCATGGTGATCTGGGAAACGGAAACTCTCGATTATCTCCGCTCCGGTGCTGCAAACTGTCTGCTCAAAGGAGGCCGGATTACCAATAGCGGATAAAGCCACTACCCGCTTGCCCTTAATGGTAGATATAGGCATACCCTCATCGGCAATATTACGCTTCCAATCACACAGTTCAATACAGGACTGAGGGTGATGGACACTTTCCAATACAATAGGCTTACTACCATATTTGGCAATCTGGTCACGAATGTATTTATTAAAGCCCGGCAACCCCTGGTCAACCTTGGTCATAAGGCACACATCAGCGCGCTCCAGATGAGTAATCGGCTCACGCAAGGTTCCTCGCGGCAGTACATAACCATTACCAAACAGATTAACCGAGTCGATAAGCACCACATCCACATCTCTGGCCAGTTTCCAGTGCTGGAATCCATCATCAAGAATAGCCACTTCCGCCCCGAAATGCTCTACAGCATACTGACCGGTTTTAGAGCGATCAGCACCTATAAGCACTGGCACATCCGGTAAATGCTTGGCCAACATATAGGCCTCATCACCGGCCTGATCGGCTTCCATGTAAATATGCTTTCCATCTGATACCAGGCCAACCTCACCCTGCCATTTGGCCCGATAGCCCCGCTTTAAGATAACTACCCGATAGCCCATATCTCTGATATATTTGGCCAAACGTTGCGCTGTAGGAGTCTTACCTGTACCACCCACGGTAATATTTCCCAAACTGATAACAAAGCAATCCAACTTGGTGGTTTTGGCAATGCCAAATTTATACATATCCAGCTTTAGGTTAACCAAAACGCTGTAAACGTGGGATAAAAGATACAATGTCATAACCACACAACGTGTAAGGAAGCCTTGTGGTTCTTTATTGTGAACAATTTGCATGAAATATGTCTGAAAGTTTTCCAGTTTATCAGTAGCCTTTACCTTGTTCTGTTCAACCTTCACCAGCAAATCATTGAGGATAATTCCGGTTCTCTCAGCAGCCCCACGATTTTCAGCACAAATGGCCAGGGTCTCTGCCTCCATACGATGCCGTTCTTCGTCATTTTGGAACAACTTCACAGCTTCCCGGCACAGTTCCTCACCATTATTAACGGTAATTACTGCATCACGGTTCTTGAACAATACGTGAGTATCCTTGAAATTGAACATATTCTGTCCAACTATAATAGCCTTGCCATGGGCAGCCGGTTCCAAAATATTATGTCCACCATGTGGAATAAGGCTGCCGCCTACAAAAATTACATCCCCCACGCTGTACATTTTGCCCAACTCACCAATGGTATTCAGAACAACCACATCATGGCCTGTTGAATAGCTCTCCTGCAGCTGCGTACGGGTAATCGCCTTAAAGCAATATTGATCACACAAATCCAGGATAGCATTGGTTCTAAGGGTAGACCGCGGTGCAATTACCAGTTTGGCTGCTGGGAAAATTTGCTTAATTTCATTATATGCCTTCAACACATGCTCTTCCTCACCCTTATGGGTTGAGCCCGCCAAAAACACGCCCTGATTGTCACCCAGTCCCAACTCCAGCAGAAGATTGTGCTTTTCCTCCTGGCTGACATTGGTATAGGTCTGATCGAACTTGGTGTTGCCGGTAACGGTAACTAAATCCGGATCAGCCCCCAATTTAAGGATATTCTCGGCATCCACATTGGACTGCATGGCAAATACCTTAATAGTGCTGAGCATTTCCTCCCACAGGCCAAACATATAGCGATAACGTTTAACACTTTTATCACTTATACGGCCATTAACCATCAAAACCGGAATATCCAGCTTTTTGCAGGCCCGAAGAAAATTTGGCCACAGCTCGGTTTCCACCGGCATAAATACCCGGGGACGAACCCTGTATAACAGGCTGGAAGACAGCCACGGTAAATCAAAGGGAAAATGAATTATGCTGTCCGCATCCTTAATAATGCGATTAGCCATTTCATAGCCACTGCTGGTAAATACCGATACTAAAATCGGGCTTTGTGGGAATTTCTTGTGAAACTCCGTTATCAAAGGACTGGCAGCTACGATTTCACCAACTGACGCCGCATGAACCCATATGCAATTTTTGCGGACCACCTTATCCAAGGCGTGCTTCGGCAAAAAGCCGAGCTGCTGTTTAATCCGCTGGACAAATCCCTTTTCCCGGATTGCCCTTACGCAAAATACTGGAATAAATAATATAACCGCCAATATTGTTGCGACATTGTACACTAAATGCAACATGTAATATGTTCTCCTAACTTATGGGTTGCTGTTGCGGAACTGTATATTGTAGAGGTTGCTGTACAAGCCATTCAGTGCCAACAGCTCCTCATGGGTACCATGTTCAATCACATGGCCATTCTCCACTACAAAAATCTGATTAGCCTTAAAAATCGTGGATAAGCGATGGGCAATAACAAAGGATGTCCGCCCCTCCATAAGCTTATCCAGCGCATCCTGCACAATCTTCTCGCTTTCAGTATCCAGTGCCGAGGTAGCCTCATCCAAAATCAGTACCCGAGGATTCTTCAGAATTGCCCGGGCAATAGCCAAACGCTGGCGCTGACCGCCGGACAGGTTCAAACCTCGCTCACCGATTTTGGTTTCATAACCATCCGGTAACTCCCGGATAAACTCATCCGCATTAGCCGCCTTAGATGCCTCAATGATTTCTTCATCAGTGGCGTCCAATCGTCCATACCGAATATTTTCCATAACCGTGGTGCTAAAGAGCATGGTTTCCTGAGGAACCAGACCTATCTGTTCCCGCAGTGAATTGGTGGTTACTTCCCTTACATCATACCCATCAATGGAGATTGTTCCTTCATCGATATCATAGAATCTAGGTATAAGATTAGCTATAGTCGACTTACCGCTGCCACTTGGCCCTACCAAGGCAATCATCTGTCCTGGCTCCGCAGTGAGACTTACATGGGACAAGGCAGGCTGTCCCTCCTTATAGGAAAAGGTCACGTCATCAAAGACCACCCGACCTTCTATATTCGGCAACACCTTGGCATCAGGCAAATCCTTAATTTTTTCATCCATATCCATTACATCGAAAACCCGGTCAGCAGCTGCCATCGCCTTCTGGATGGCACCATACACCCGACTAAGTCTTTTTACCGGATTGGCCAAGTTGACTGCATAGGTTAAAAAGGCCACCAGCTCACCGGCGGTAATGGTCTCGTTTACCACCTCGTAGCCGCCAAACCAAACGATAAAGGTTACAGCTACCGCCGCCAAAAACTCCACCGTTGGGGTAAGTAGGCTCATGAGCTTAACGTTTTTCATGGCTGCCTGGAAGTTCAGTACATTCTGCTCTTCAAAACGCTTTATTTCATAGGCTTCCCGTACAAAAGACTTTACCACCCGAATAGCCGAAATACTCTCCTGAAGCATGGAAGTAATATCCGCCATACGCTCCTGGATAAGGGTTCCGGAAGATTTCAGCTTCCGGCCAAAAATCTTCATGGCATAACCCACCAAAGGAATTGTCATCAACGTCAACAGACTTAAGCGCCAATCCAAATAAACCATCATTACCAAAGAACCTACCAAAATGGAGGACTCTGTCACCATTTCAATAAGGTTGTTTACAATGGCATTCTGCATAGCTGCCACATCATTGGTGATGTAACTCATTACGGTACCCGTCTGCTGCTTGTCATAATAAGCCAGGGGCATATTCTGAAATTTTCTGAACAGGACGCTTCTGACATCAATAATTACCCGCTCGCCCACATAGGATACCAGGTAACTCTGACCGTAGTAAAAGACTCCCCGAATAAACATAACCACCAGTATGCCCACAGCAATCAGGTTAAGCATATACATATCCCGATCCATGAGCACCTTGTCGATCATATCTTTAATAATCCAGGGCAAATACAGATTGGCCCCGGCGGCCATAATAATACAGAATACCGCCAAAACCAGCCGCTTTATATAGGGTTTTATATACATAAGCAACCGCTTATAATTCTTCATTCAGTTCCCTCCCGGCC
>CACZYN010000097.1 GCA_902785445.1 uncultured Anaerovibrio sp. | reverse complement strand
AACTGTCTGCCCCAATACGTTAAATACACGGCCAAGGCAAGCATCTCCTACCGGAACTTTAATAGGTGCTCCAGTATCAACTGCTTCCATGCCACGAGTCAGACCATCAGTGGAGCTCATGGCAATACAGCGGGTAACACTATCACCCAAATGCTGCATAACCTCTACCACCAAATCAATTTCTACCTCGCCGGCTTTACCCTGGATTGTGACTGCATTAAGAATATCTGGCAGTTCACCCGCAGGAAATTCAATATCTACGACAGGTCCTATAACCTGTACGACTTTACCGTTTGCCAATGGTAAACCCCCTTACTTCAATGCCTCAGCACCGCCCACGATTTCTGTAATCTCGCGGGTTATGCCGGCCTGACGAACTTTATTATAGTGCAAATCCAATTTTGCGATAAGCTCCTGAGCATTATCCGTAGCGTTACTCATTGCATTCATACGCGAGCTGAGCTCACTGGCCGCTGCTTGTAATAAAGCGGCATAAATGGTGGTAACCAGATACTGCGGCAGCAAATACCCCAAAACCTCAGCTGCATTCGGCTCGAATATATACTCGGTACGAATTCCGCCCTCCGTTTTGGCAAGGCCACTGAATGGCAGCAACTTCACCGTTTCCGGAACGCAGTTAATAGCTGAAATAAAGCGGGTATATACCATGTATACCTCTTCAATATCCCCGGCTTCAAAGCGGGCGATAATGTCATCAGCGATAGCCTTAGCATGTTCGTACTTTGGTCTTTCACTGATACCGATATACTCACTGCATATACTGTAGCTACGGTTAGAAAAATAATCTTTTACTTTACGGCCAACAGCCATAACCTGAGTATTGCCCTTGTCCTCAATATTAGCCACAACTTCCTTGATGGCATTGCTGGAATAAGCTCCAGCAAGCCCCTTATCAGAAGCTATTGCCAGGATGAGACGCTTGCCTCCTGGATGAGTCTCCAAAAGAGGATGACTGAAATCAGTCACATTTGCGGCTACCTCAGATACAACCTGAGCCATTTTCTCTGCATAAGGCTTATTGGCAACAGCAGCCCCTTTGGCCTGACGAAGGCGGGAGGTTGCTACCATGTTCATGGCATTTGTGATTTGCTGTATACTCTTTACGCTCTTGATACGACGGCGTATATCCTGTAAACTAGCCAAATAAAATCACCTCACTGCCTTATGCCATTTTATAGGTTACAGTTTCCTTAAATTCCTCAATACACTTGGAAATATCGGCTTCTAAGGCATCATCCAGTTTCTTCTGGTCAGCAATCTTCTGTAATACATCCGCATGTTCACTATTCATGAACTTCAGGAGATCAGCCTGGAAAGTTACTACTTTATTCACTGGAATATCCGTCAGGAAGCCCCGAACTGCCGAGAAGATAACCACAACCTGTTCCTGTACTGCCAGTGGCGAATACTGGGCCTGTTTCAGGGTCTCAACCATACGGGCACCACGGTCCAACTGGGCCTTGGTAGCTTTATCCAAATCAGACGCAAACTGAGCAAATGCCGCCAACTCACGATACTGAGCCAAATCCAGACGCATAGTACCTGCAATCTGCTTCATGGCTTTAATCTGAGCACTACCACCTACACGGGATACGGACAAACCTACGCTGATTGCTGGACGGATACCAGAATAGAAGGCATCGGTTTCCAGCATTATCTGGCCATCAGTAATGGATATTACGTTGGTTGGAATATATGCTGATACGTCGCCGGCCAAAGTCTCGATAATTGGCAGTGCGGTGATAGAACCCGCGCCCATAGCATCAGAAAGCTTTGCAGCACGCTCCAACAGACGGGAATGTAAGTAGAATACATCACCTGGATATGCTTCACGCCCTGGTGGACGACGGAGCAACAGGGACATAGCACGATATGCTGCTGCATGCTTAGTGAGGTCATCATATACGCAAAGGGCATGACCACCTTTATACATGAAATACTCAGCCATTGCTACACCGGCATATGGAGCCAAATACTGCAATGGTGCGCTGTCGGAAGCTGAAGCTACAACAACGATGGTATAATCCATAGCTCCATGATCCTCAAAGGTCTTTACAACCCGGGCTACAGTGGATGCCTTCTGACCAATAGCTACATATACGCAGATACAGTTCTGACCCTTCTGGTTCAGAATGGTATCCACCGCAATAGCTGTTTTACCAGTACCACGGTCACCGATAATCAACTCACGCTGACCACGCCCGATTGGTACCAGCGCATCAATAGCTTTAAGACCAGTCTGTAATGGCTCATGTACGGACTTTCTGTCCGCAATACCAGGAGCCTTGTACTCTACTGGACGATATTCAGTTGTATTAATAGGTCCCTTGCCATCCACTGGGCGGCCCAATGCATCTACTACACGGCCGATCATAGCTTCACCAACAGGAACCTGCATGATGGTGCCGGTACGCTTTACCATATCACCTTCCTTGATGGCAGTATCGCCACCAAGAATAACCGCACCAACATTGTCCTGCTCAAGATTGAGCACCAGACCATATATATCGTTACCAAAATCCAACAGCTCGCCGGCCATAGCCTTACTTAGGCCATGAACGTGGGCGATACCATCACCGATTTCGATAACAGTGCCTACATCATCAACATTCAAATCCACGTTGTAGTTTTTGATTTGATCCTTGATAATGGCTGTTATTTCTTCCGGATTCATTTTCATACTTCGCTGTCACCCCATTTTCTCAATTACTTGCCATTAATTCAGCCTTGAGTGCCTGTAATCGGCCAGTAACACTGCCATCTATCCGCTTGTCACCCAGCTTCACCACTACGCCGCCAATGATTTTCTTATCATTGTGAAGACGAAGCTGTATCTTCTTGCCAGTGACCTCTTCCAGCTTTTTGCCAAGATTTCTCTGGAGCTCTTCCTTCAAATCAAAAGCACTGGTTACATCAGCTACAACAATTCCCTGTTCCTTATTGGACAGTTCCTGATAGCACTCGTTAATGGCCTCTAAGAGAACAATACGACGCTTGTCCACCAAAAGCAGCAAAAACTTAAACATCAAGTCTGAAATTTCTCCCTGCACAAGCTTAGAAAGGATATCCTTCTTTGCTTGAGGCTGTACCTGCGGGTTGGTCAGGAAGCCCTTCAAATCAGCATGAGAAAAAAGGTCCTTGCTAACCTTCGCCAGCTCCTTACCATATTCCTCAAGTTTATTTTCTTCTTTGGCAATCTCAAAGATTGCGACCCCGTATTTACGGGCAAGCTGTATATTTAACATGGCAAATCACCAATCTTGTCCTTATCGAGCTGGTCTATAAATTCCTTGATAAGCACTTCGTTCTCGTCAGCATCTATCTTCTTGGAAACAATCTTCTCGGCCGCAGCCACCGACAGGGCAATGACTTCACTCTTGAGTTTTTCCACTGCCTGAGCCCGCTCCCGCTGTATTTCCTGCTGAGCATTCTGTTTCATCTGCTCAATTTCCGTTTTAGTAGCCTGAATACTAGTCTCATGCTCCTCGTTGGCGCGTTTTTCTGCCTTATCCATAATATCCTGGGCCTTTACACGGGCCGTAGCCAACTGGTCCTGATATTCCTTTAAAGTAGCTTGCGCCTTAGCCGCATCGTCATCTGCCTGTTTCAAGCTGTTGGCAATTTTGTCCTCACGCTCTTTCAGCATTTTTACGATTGGCTTGTAAGCAAACGCACGAAGAAGAATAACCAAGAGAAGGAAGTTCAGCATCTGCGCAAGTAATGTTGCGTTTAAATCTATCAATTCTATTGCCTCCTCTACTTGTCACCTCATGAAAAAAATTATTTAGTCATGAGAGGGTTAGCGTACAGCATAATCAGGGCAATAACGGTTGCGATAATACACATTGCCTCAATCAGACCTACGGAAATCAGGGTGTTAGTAAAGAGGGCATTCTTTGCCTCTGGCTGACGAGTCAGACCCTCAATGAACTTGCTGGTTACCAGTGAGTCACCCAGAGCGGCGCCAACTGCTGCCAAACCCATAATAATACCTACACCGATCATAGCTGCCGCTACCATAATTGCATTTTCCATTAGATAATCCTCCTTAAATTCAACGATAATCTGCTGTCAAGCTCACGATTTAATCCATCGTGCCACAGCCACTACTCCTCACTGTCCTTAACCGCATTGGCCAGATAAGCCATGGAGAGACTGGTGAAGATAAAGGCCTGTACTCCGCCGATAAATATACTGAATGCCAACCAGATTACGGATGGAATCGGCATCCAGATAGGTACCAATTTCAGCAGGATGATAATGAGTATTTCGCCTGCCAGAATGTTACCAAATAGACGGAAGGCCAGCGTAATTGGTTTTGCCACTTCCTCAATTACATTGATAACCACAAATATTGGGAATGGCTGGAAGAAATGCTTAATATAGTGCATTCCCTTCATGTATAATCCCAATACATGTACAATCAACACAATGAGCAGGGCTAAGCCAAATGTGGTGTTCAGGTCGTTTGTCGGCGATGCCATTGTAGGCACCAGACCCAGCCAGTTGGCCACAATCAGGAAAAGAAACAGGGTAACAATCAAAGGACAAAGGAATTCACCCTTTGGTCCAAGATTTGTATTTACCTGTTCTCTGAGCCACACGATGAGAGCCTCAACGATGTTTTGTGCCCCAGTAGGCACCATCTTGAGGTTCCTTGTGGCCAGTATGGCAATAAACAACACAATGGCCATACTTAGCCAGGTCATCACCAGAGTTTCCCAATTAAAGGTCAGGCCGGCAAACTGCACTGTTTCGCGAACACCGATTTCGTGCATAACCTATACCCCCTTTGCTTCGTATGCGAAACCGCATACATTGAGATAATAAATTGACGTCAAAGGTACTTACTGTAGTTGGTCTGTATCAACACCACCATCCCCAGCACATAAATGATGGCAAAGCCTGTAACCACTGCTACAAACTGCTCCACCGAAATCTGGATAGCGATACCAAATACTGTAGCCAACAAAATCAGTCGTAAAATAAGGCCGGCAGCCATAGTGCTTTTGGCTTGTGCAACGGTCATTTCCGCACTACGCCAGAGCCTGCCCAGCATCACACCATACCAGGCGACTCCCATCAGATAGCCTGCCACCACCCCGACAAGCAAAGGCAGCCTATCATAGGCCAGCAATGAAATAAAAAGCATAACTGTTATAATTGCCAGCACCTTTAGCATTTTTACAATGTCCGCCAATAAAATATCCCGCATATTTCTCCTCCGACGGGAATAGTTTTCCCATCTTCGTTGAAAACAACACAAAAACGTATAAAAGCACCAACTCCTATACATCGTTTAGTATAGCACAAGTTATCATAAATAATCATTATTATTTTGGAAATAATCCAATAAAATCCTTATTTTATACTATTTCTTTTAGCTGTTTATATGTAAGATAAAAGGCAATGGGGAACCCCAAAATGATCCCCACCAGCTTGCCAGCGTATTCCCAGGCCAGCCAGTCATCAATGAGACTTCCAATAAAAATACAAATCCCAATAACAACTGCAAAGAAAATCCCCACGCCCCCTAAAACGCCAAAAGCCTTGAGGGCCTGTCTTGCACCACTGTCCTTAGAATTATTCTCCATAATCTGCCTCAAACCTGTTTTAACACCAACAGCTATTCCATACAATCATTGAAGGTTAAAATTTTCCCACGCCAAGGTTGCTAGGCCTCCCGCCTTTTAAGCGGTAGGCAAGCCCCCGTAAAGCTTTGGATTAATTCGACTAAATCTAGTAGAAAAATATACTCCTACTGAATAGGTCTCATCGAACTGTATTATCTTAAATACCACACCAACATGTCAAAATCCTCTATTATTGGCTAAAATATTTACACAAAAAAATGGGCTGCGTTGGTCAGCCCATTTCCCTTGACCTGTACTCAATTCATTTTTCGCCTAACGGCTTAAATTCATTAAGTGCTGATACAAAAAATAACTGCCACAATTACATGTAGCAGTCATTAATAAATCATATTATTTCGCCACGAAACGGTCTGGCTTAGCATGGCCCTTGACGTACTTATGGAGAATAGCCTCCACTATACGACGGGATGCCTGTCCATCGCCATAAGGATTGCAGGCCTCCGCCATACGATTGTATTCGTCTTTATCCGTCAGAAGCTGCTTGGCTTCCTCATATACCACCTTTTCATCGGTACCAATAAGCTTCACAGTACCAGCCTCCACCGCCTCAGGACGCTCAGTGGTATCCCGCAACACCAATACTGGCTTGCCCAAAGCCGGAGCTTCTTCCTGTACTCCACCGGAGTCAGTAAGAATCATGTAGGCTCGGTGCATGAGATTGGCAAATGGTTCATAGTCCATTGGGTCAATAAGATATACCTTGTCATGGCCACCCAATTCTTCCTTAACCACTTCCCGCACCTTTGGATTCTTATGAACCGGGAACACAATCTCCACGTCTTCAAATTCCTCAGTAAGCTGGCGCAGAGCCTTATAGACGTTACGCATAGGTTCTCCCAAGTTTTCCCGACGATGGGTGGTAACCAGGATTACCCGCTTATTTTTGTAATCTATATTTTGCAATATTTCGTTTTCAAAAACAAAATCATCCCGAACAGTCTTATGGAGGGCATCAATAACCGTATTACCGGTAACAAAGATTTTCTCCGTATCGATGGCCTCAGCCTTAAGATTGTTCTCCGATGTATTGGTTGGTGCAAAATGCATATCCGCAATGGAGCCGGTAAGTTTCCGGTTCATTTCCTCCGGAAACGGCGAATACTTGTTATGTGTTCTAAGCCCTGCCTCCACATGACCAACTGCAGTCTGATGATAATAAGCTGCCAAAGCCCCGGCAAAGGTGGTGGTGGTATCACCATGCACCAACACTATATCCGGCTTCTCTTTCTGCAATACCTTGTCCAGACCCATCATGGCCCGGGAGGTAATATCAAATAAAGTCTGACCAGCGGCCATGATATCCAGGTCGTAGTCCGGCTTAATATTAAACAAATTCAGTACCTGATCCAACATATCCCGATGCTGGGCAGTAACTGCCACCACCGGCTGGATTTCATCAGGGTGTTTACCAAGCTCCAATACAACTGGAGCCATTTTTATTGCTTCTGGGC
>CACZYN010000096.1 GCA_902785445.1 uncultured Anaerovibrio sp. | reverse complement strand
GTATGAGTTGAAAAATGAAACTGTTATTGGCTCGGAGGCATTGGTTCGTTGGGTTACCAAGGAGGGAGAAAATATTCCTCCTAGTAAGTTTATTCCGATATTTGAAAAGAATGGCTCCATATATGAATTGGATAAATTCATGTGGGAGAGCGTATGCCAACAGTTGCGTAAATGGTTGGATGAGGGAAAAGCAGTTAAGCCGGTGTCAGTAAATGTTTCCCGTATAGATTTGTATGATCCGGAATTAGTAAATGTATTGGTCCGGATAGTAAATAAATACAAGATACCGAAGGAACTGTTTGAACTGGAAATAACTGAGTCCGCCTATACCGGTGACCCACAGATGATAATGTCTGTAGTCGATAATTTACAACGGGAGGGTTTCCGGATTTTGATGGATGATTTCGGCAGTGGCTATTCCTCCTTGAATATGCTAAAGGATATTTATATTGATGTGCTGAAGATAGACATGGGCTTTTTGCAGCGCACGGACCGGACTGGTCGGGGGAATAATATTTTGGCGGCTGTGGTATATATGGCTGATAAACTGAAATTGCCAACAATCGCCGAGGGTGTTGAAACTAAAGAGCAGGTAGATTTCCTGAAATCCATAGGCTGTAATTGGGCGCAGGGCTTCTATTTTTCTCAGCCGATAAGTGCCGAGGAGTTTTCCCAATTACTGGAAAATAAATGATCACATAAATAAAGGAGACCTAATAAGGTCTCCTTTTGTTATTTTTCGATTAGTAATTTTAATTGGGCTATTTTTCTATCGTGGGCCTTAATGGCAAAATTCATACGCTCATTTTCCTCGGCGGAAAAATTGCCACTGTCCATAGCACCCTGAATTTTTTCCTTACGCTGTTCCAAATCTGCGATTTCATCCCTCAGAGGTTTTTCTTCTCCCAGGGCGATACCATAGATGGTGTGGATGTTATCAATTATGTGTTGGGCATAGCCCCGTTCTGCTGATACGTTCTCCAAGTATTTGGCCACCTCATAAAGCATTGCAAAAGGGTCAGCTCCCTGTTGGATTTCCTCCAAAAGCTTCATTTTGATTTCTTCCTGCATACCGTGGGCCATATCTATTAATTGCTGATTATTGTTTTCTGACATGTGCTTCACCTCTATGGCTAATTAAAACATAGGTGATGCCAGAGGGCAAGGGGTTATTTTCTTAATGTGTGAAAATTTGTAAAACTGTGTTATAATGTTTCTTGTCGTGTGGTTTGCATTTATCCACAAAAAATGGGGACAACTGCATGGCGTTATAGTTTAATTTATGGGTTATCCACTAACTTATCCACAAAATCACCTAAATTGTGAATAAGTTATTAACATTATCCACATAAAGATTAGCTATATCATTTGTTCAATAATAGGAGTTGGAGTTATGGAAAACAAAAATCTAAAGCGGGGACTGAAGAATCGTCACTTGCAAATGATGGCCTTGGGGAGTGCCATCGGAACGGGACTGTTCTATGGTTCAGCCTCGACAATAGCCCTTACGGGGCCGTCAGTTATGCTGGCTTATCTGGTTAGTGGTATTGTTATTTATTTCATAATGCGGATGTTGGGGGAAATGTCCGTTCATGAGCCAGTGGCTGGTTCCTTTAGCTATTATGCCACCAAATATTGGGGCGGATTCCCAGGATTTTTGGCAGGTTGGAATTATTGGTACTGTTATATTATGGTAAGCATGGCGGAGATTACCGCTGTGGGCATTTACATAAATTATTGGTGGCCAGATGTGCCTCAGTGGTTGTCTGCTCTTATCTGTCTGGTTATTATTACGGCTATTAATCTGGTAAATGTCAGTGCTTATGGTGAGACAGAATTCTGGATGGCCTTTATTAAAGTGGCGGCTATTCTCAGCATGATTGTGCTGGGCGGTTACCTTATACTGACTAATCCGGTTGGTTATCCGGATAATATCAGCAATTTGTGGAATTATGGCGGTTTCTTGCCTAATGGCGTATGGGGCTTGGCTATGGCCTGTGTTATTGTACTGTTTTCCTATGGTGGCATTGAGCTGTTGGGGATTACGGCTGGTGAGGCAGAGGATCCTGATCGTTCTATCCCTAAGGCTATCAATCAGGTAATTTGGCGTATTTTGATTTTCTATGTGGGCACAATGTTTATCTTGATGTGCCTGTGGCCATGGAACCAGGTAGGTATGGAGTCGAGTCCTTTTGTGCAGATCTTCGATAATGTAGGTATTCCGGCGGCGGCTCATATCCTTAATTTTGTAGTGCTGTCAGCGGCTGTATCAGTATATAATTCAGCTATCTACAGTAATTCCCGGATGCTCTACGGCTTAGCGGAAAAAGGCGATGCTCCGCAGATTTTTATGCGGGTATCTGGCCGGGGGGTGCCTTATGTGGGGACCCTGGTATCTTCGGGTATTACTCTGATAATTGTATTGATGAATTACTTGTTCCCAAGCCAGATTTTTATGTATCTCTTTGCGGTGGTAATCATCTCGGCGGTTATTAACTGGGTGTGCATAACTATGACTCATTTGAAGTTCCGCCAGTATTGTCAGCAGAATAATGTAGAGTCCAAGTTTAAATCCCTTTTGTATCCGTTTACTAATTATCTTTGCCTAGCTTTTTTGGTGGGGGTAATATTTATGATGGCCCAGATTCCGGACATGAAAATGGCAGTTATTGCCTTGCCAATTTGGTTATGTATTCTCTATGCCGGCTATCGGTTTAAACTGAGCCGGAAGGGATAAATGATTATGGAAAATAATTCAATCTATAATAGAATAAAAGAGGCTTTGCAGCCGGATGGTACCCTTCCAGGGGATTTTATGCTACGCCAGTCACCATCACAGGGGCTGCAATTTGCTGATGGGGCCATGGATGGTACCATTCGCTACCATATGGGGCCTACAGAGAATCCTGATATCAGCGGTCTGACCCTGGTATTGGAAATGGCTTCCCAGGAGCGGTTTCGGGATTCGGCCAATGCGCTGATTACGCATTTCCAGCAGGGGGGCATGATGCTGCCAGTAATGGATGCCTTGCAGGATTGGGTATATGACCATACAGAAAAATTATCTCCGGAAGCTTTGGGGCGTTTTGCCCGTACTTTACTGGTACAGAGCGCTGATGTGGAATCGGTAAAATTCGCGATTACGGTACTGGAGATTTTGGATCAGGAGCCTACGGAGGAGTTAAAGGAAATACTGTTGACTTTAGCTGCTTCCGAGGAGCTTACCCTGTTTTGTCTCTTTTTGTTAAGCAGTTTTGCAGAGGGGAATGATATTATATATTCCTTGGCGAAAAAGCTGAAGGGTTGGGGGAAAATACATGCTGTCAGTATGCTGAAACCAGCCACACCGGACATGCAAAGCTGGCTGCTCAAAGAGGGGTGGCAAAATGAAATCATGCCGGAATATTCGGCAATTGTGGCGATAAAACGAGGTAAGCTTTTGGATGAGCTTACCAAGGGAACTGCTAACAAGGAAATGTTTTCTTTGGCTGGCCAGCTGATAGATGCTTCCTTGGCTGATAGCCCGGTGCCAGGCCTTGGCAAGTATAAATATACGGATGAGTTGCTGGCGGCCTATTTGACATGGGCAAAACAGTATGCTAATGAAGTGGAGGATTATTCCACCATCTTTGATATACGGGATTTTGTAGAGAATGGTTCGCTGGTTGGCAAAGACAAGTTGCTGAATTCATGTAATGCGCTGTTGGAAAGTGAGTCGTGTATTCATTGTCTTGAATCGGCAATGGACATGGGTGAGGGCTTTTATCTTGGCAAGGCCCTGGGGTTGGATTACGGTAAAAGAGCCATGGAAACCCTGCGCAGGGAATGGAATAACAAGTATGATTTAATTGATTTGTTATTGCCTGATAAGCAGTTTGCTGATGAGGTCATCGCTATTTTTGAAGAGGAACTTCCTCTGGAGGAAATGGCCACAGGGCCGGCCAATGAACTGGGCAACAGTGAAGAATACCTGGATTATGCCATATTGTCCTATGTTATACAGGGGTTGAAGAATGTGCCGGGCAAGGGAGAAAACCTTATCTGCACTGGTTTGTATGCCCCGGTTATTGGCTGTAGAAATATTGCCCTGAGCACCATTGAAGCCTGGCGCAAAGCCGATTTTCAGCTCACTGGGCGGATGCTTGATACCCTGGCAAGGCTCAAGGAAAGGGAGGTTCATGAAGCAACCCGTAAGCGGTTGGAAAAATTTTGATTGAAACCCTAGCCTTCTTAGCGTATAATGTTACATAGTTTCGCTGGTGTAACTCAGTTGGTAGAGTACCTCATTCGTAATGAGGGAGTCGCGGGTTCAAGTCCTGTCTCCAGCACCAGAATATTTTAGGGATACCCATTTGATGTTTCGTCATGTGGGATCCCTTTTTTGTTTTTGGGGATTATTTTATAGATCATCATAATTGACATATAAATCCATTTGATATACCATACTAAAGAAGTTAGATGAAAATGGTTATTAATATTATTGATTGTTAATATATGAGGCTGTTATGAAGAAAGAGCGATATGATATTACCGGTATGTCCTGCGCAGCTTGCTCCGCACGTGTGGAAAAAGCGGTAAGGGCGTTACCGGGAACCGATGAAGTTACAGTTAACCTGCTGACTAATTCAATGCAGGTTGTTTATGATGAAAATGCTTTAAAATATGATAATATAATCGAGGCCGTGGAAAAGGCAGGCTATGGGGCGGCAATTCATGGAGCTGATCAGGCGGTTTCTTTTGAAAATAAAGCCAAGGATGCAATGGAAACAAAAAAATGGTATCTGGTTTGGTCGATAGCATTGTTGCTTCCCGAGATGTATATTTCCATGCATCAAATGCTGTACATCCATTTGGGGCTGGAGGTACCGGAGGTAATTTCGGAGATTTTTGATGGTCCGGAAAATGGGGCGATTTTTGCCATTACCCAGTTGCTTTTGGTGTTGCCGATAATGTTTTTAAATAAAAACTACTATATTAATGGTGGCAAGGCGATGTGGGCTAAGGCGCCCAACATGGATAGTCTGGTGGGCTTGGGATCAGCTGCGGCATTGGTGTATGGTGTAGTGAACCTATATTACATCTGTTGGCATATTGGTCATGGAAATTTAGCCGAGGTTACGCAATATAGTGCCAATCTATATTTTGAGTCGGCCGGTATGATTGTAACATTGGTATCCATTGGTAAATACTTGGAAACAAAGGCTAAACACAGTACTACGTCGGCATTGCGTAAGCTGATGGATTATGCACCTCAGACTGTGACGGTGGAAAGGGATGAGAGAGAAGTCATTATTTCCACGACGGATTTACTGGTGGGGGATATTGTCGTGGCCAAGCCTGGTACCGTGATGGCTGCTGATGGCGTTATCCTTGAAGGCAAAACCAGTGTAGATGAATCGGCTATAACCGGGGAAAGTATGCCGGTGGATAAAGGCGTTGGCGATAAGGTAGTATCCGGTGCGGTTAATATAAATGGTTTTATAAAATACGAAGCCCAGCAGGTAGGTGCTTCATCCACATTAAACAAATTGATCAATTTGGTGGAGGAAGCTTCCAGCAGCAAGGCGCCTATCGCCAAATTGGCGGATAAAATAGCTGGGATATTTGTTCCGGCGGTAATGGCTGTTGCTTTGGGTACTGGTTTGGTTTGGCTGGTTTTAGGCTATGGTGGCGAGATGGCTTTTTCCATGGGGATATCTGTGCTGGTTATTTCCTGCCCCTGTGCCCTGGGTTTGGCTACACCAGTGGCGATAATGGCTGGTATAGGCAAGGGAGCAGAAAATGGTATCTTGGTAAAATCAGGGGAGATATTGGAAATTGTCAGTAAAATATCTACGGTGGTTTTGGACAAAACCGGAACAATTACCACAGGCAAACCGGCAGTGACAAAGGTAATGGCGGTGGATATATCTCCTGATGAGCTCATTAAAAGAGCTGCCCTTTTGGAACGGAATAGTGAACATCCACTGGGACAGGCCATTGTCAATAAAGCCGTTGGCCTTAACCTGACTGATGTTTCTGTAACCGATTTTGAAGCTATATGGGGAAAAGGCGTAAGGGGACGACTTAATGGTTTAATTCATTATTTAGGAAATTTTGATTTTGTTGGCAAACAATATAATATAGAAGAAAAGTATATTAAAGAAGCTGAAAAGTATGCTGAGGCTGGCAATACGGCGCTGTATTTGGGGGGAGAGGACAAATTCCTGGGCCTGATTATTGTTGCTGATACCGTAAAGAATAGCAGCCTTAGGGCTATTTCTGAATTTAAATCCATGGGAATTACTCCGGTAATGTTAACTGGGGATAATGAAAAAACAGCGGCAGCAGTGGCCGGAGATTTGGGAATAGATCGCTACATTGCTCAGGTCCGTCCGGAAAAAAAAGCAGATTACATAAGAGAGTTACAAAATCAGGGAGAGACTGTAGCCATGATAGGTGACGGGATAAATGATGCTCCGGCATTAGTAACAGCCAATGCGGGGATTGCTATTGGAGCTGGAACGGATATAGCACTGGAAAGTGCAGATGCGATTCTCTCCAATAATAATCTGCTGGATGGAGTGAAACTTGTTCGCTTAAGTCAGGCGGTATTAAGGAATATTAAAGAAAATTTGTTTTGGGCGTTTTTTTATAATATAATTTGTATACCTGTAGCGGCTGGACTGTTGTATCCAACTTGGGGAATACGTCTTACACCGATGATTGGAGCAGCAGTAATGAGCTTTAGCAGTGTTTGCGTAGTTATGAATGCACTTCGGTTAAAAAGACTAAATTTAGCCGAAGATGTGATAAGCATGGATAAAGAACCAGTAAGAGAAGGAGTGACAAGCAATATGGAAATGGAACTGAAGATTAATGGCATGATGTGCATGCATTGTCAGAAAAATGTTGAGCGGGTATTATCCGCAATTGACGGCGTGGAATCAGTGACGGTGAATTTAGAAGCAGGCACGGCGGCATTGAAATGTACACAGGACATCCCAATGGATACCTTTGCTAAGGTAATTACTGACGCAGGATATGAGTTGGTACACTGATATATCAATATTTTTAAAAAAAGTGTTGACAAAGGTATGATAAATAAGTAGAATGTATTTTGTCAGTCAGCGAATAGCTGGCAACAAAATACAGATGCGGAAATAGCTCAGTTGGTAGAGCATCACCTTGCCAAGGTGGGGGTCGCGAGTTCGAGTCTCGTTTTCCGCTCC
>CACZYN010000095.1 GCA_902785445.1 uncultured Anaerovibrio sp. | reverse complement strand
CCGGTATTGAGTAAGTACCCCTACCTTATCAATACCAGAATTAGTGCAGTTGGATAGAGGGAAATCGATTATGCGATATTTCCCGCCAAATGGAACCGCTGGCTTGGCTATATTCTTAGTTAAAGCCCCTAGCCGACTACCCTGCCCGCCAGCTAAAATCATGGCTACACATTTTGTCTTACCCATAAAGCTCACCCTTTCTTAAATTTTAGCAACAGTTAAGTGCTTTTACCCCTTTGCATTATAAAATAGCAATAATGTATGTTGTTTCTTTTCTTCTATATAAAAAAATAAAATCCTGCATAAATGCAGGATTTTATTAAAAAGTTAGTCTTTTTTTACTATTTTTTTAAAAAACTGCCATAAAAATGGAACCAAAAAACATTGCTATACTCATTCCCTTAAAGAGATTGGACATAAACCAATCATTATTCCCTCTGGCCTTTTTCATCACTACATGAGCTTCGTATATCAGAAAAGACCCGGTAAAGAAGCATAATGGTATGTCCCCATCGCCCAAGCCAAAGAGGAATAACACCAGGGATAAGGCCATTCCGGCCTTTTCCCCGTTGGAAAACATGGCTTCTTTTTTATTTGTTGTCTCGTATAAGGATCCCCTGTAGCGCATTCCCGGCATATCAGTTCTTCCTTTCAATCATCCAGGCCCCATTGCCAATAAGCCGCAGGATAACATTATGCCGTTCCACAATACTGGAGCGATGTCCCACACTGACCACGGCCATTTCCGGCAAATTTTCCTTCAGCAGATCATAGGACTTGGCCTCCAGCTCTTCATCCATGGCCGAGGTGGACTCATCCAAAAATACCAATTGAGGCTTAAAGAGCAATATGCGAATAAAGGCAATGCGTTGCTGCTCGCCCAAGGACAAAATACGGCTCCAATCATCCACTGTATCCAGTTTTTCAACCAAAGCCGCCAAACCCAGTTCCGTCAGCAGGCTCCCTATATCAACAGTCTCCTCTTCCGGTACCGACTGGGGATAATAAATGGACTGCCTAAGGGTGCCCAAAGGCAGATATGGACGTTGAGGCAAAAACATTACCCGCCACTCATCCGGCAGGGAAATCTTACCACTGCCGTATGGCCAAAGCTCCGCCAAAGCTCTTAGCAAGGTACTCTTACCAGCGCCGGATTTACCGCTGATAAGGAGGTATTCACCTGGCTGGACCTCCAGCTGCAGCTTTTCAATGAGCTTATCACCCTCTGGCAAATCCACATCCATATTCTCCAAAGCCAGCTTATTTTCTGTATTATTGGCTCTGACGAATTTGGATTCCAGAGCATCCACTTCTTCCATGTGCTGGGTAAAGCCGCTAAGACGGCGAATAACTGCCACATACTTGGCGATGGAATCGTAGGAATCAACAAAATAACTTAGAGCATCCTGAACCCGGCCAAAGGCACTGATGGTCTGCATGAGGCCACCTAATTGCATCTCTCCGGCAAAATATTTCGGTGCTGCCATTAAAATAGGAAAAATAATGGCCAGCTGACCATAACCGTTGATGTAAAAATTAAGCAGCTTGGTCCGCTTCATCAAGCCCCAGAAGTTGGTAATAACTCGCTTAAAGCGATCTTCGAAGCCTTCGTTTTCCGGAGTCTCTCCCCGATAGAAGGCAATGCTTTCACTGTTTTCCCGTACCCTGACCATATTAAAACGGAAATCTGCCTCATAACGCTGCTGGTCATAATTAAGAGAAATCAGCTTGCGACCAACCTTGTGGGCCAGCCAGGTACCCAAAGTGGAATAGATTAAGCACAGGAATACCATATACCCCGGCACAGACAATACCGTTTCGCCAAAAGGTATTTCCAGTATGCCGGACAAATTCCAAAGCACAAATACGAAGGCCAATAAAGTAGTGAGCTGCTTTAGGAAGCCCAAGAATAGCGTCAACGTAAGATTTATAAAGGCATCAATATCCTCGGATATACGTTGGTCCGGGTTATCCATGTCCGTCTTCAGTACCTGCAGTTTATAGTAAACCTGCTTGGCCATCCAACTTCGCAAGTAATGTCTGGTCATCCAGGTACGCCATTTTATCTGGAGCATTTGCCGCAAATATATCGCGTAAACGGCCATTATAATGTATATAAAAGCTATGGCTGTAAATTCCCCGATTAAAGGCCAAAAGCTGGGATACTCATAATTCTGTAATACATTGTAGAATTCATTGTACCACTCGTTTAACAATACCAGCATATATACCTGCCCCAAGCTGAGCAGGATAATAACTGCAAGCATGCCCCGCGCCCACCATTTTTCTTCGGACTTCCAGTAGGATCGCATCATGCTCCATACGTTTTTCGCCATATCTCGTTTTTGCAATACTTACACCTCCAACATTCTCGTGCCCTTTAATTATACCGCAAATAATGATAGAATACACATGTATAATTTTTAAATGGAAGGTATTACCATGATTTTACTTATCATTAGTGCCATTATCATATTCATACTTGTCATATTGGTTTTGGAACGCAACATTCAGAGCCGGCCTGTGTTTTATTCCTTCTGCTTTTCCCTGATTACTGCCATATCCATTTTAGGCTATGCCTACTTTTCTACGGCCAATGACAATGCCGAAATGGACGAATCCACCATACGGCACATTACGGCCCAGCAACAGGCCTTTGGTGATTGGTACACCACCTATAAGAAAAAAATGGATAATGTGGATTATTACTGGGTATTGTATCACCGTATTCTGAAAGATTTCAGGGAAGAGAAAATCACCTTGGCGGAAGCCTATCGGCAGCTGACCAATTTGGAATCTGATTCGGCCAGCCTTAATAGTGAGATTTTTAAGATGGCACCACCAATAAGTCTTGATGATGCAAACTATGACCTGACCACTTCCCTATTGGAAAAAACCAAGAATTATTCCGAGGCACAGCTGAAAACCATTCGTGCCACCAAAATGGTGGCAGACCCGGAAAAAACGCCGGCCAAGGATCATGAGCAGCAGGTGCAGATCCTTAATGATGCCATGCTGCATAATGCTCCGGATATGCTGTTTACGGCCACGGAAATTACTACTCTCAGGAAGAATCTTACCATCCCGGAGGTGGACTGATGCAGCCCTATAAAACGACCTCTGATTATGGAACAGCTTATTACGAAATCCAGAAGTCCAAGTTCTACACCTACACAGCCCATGTGGAGGATGAGACCGCTGCCCGGGAATTCGTTCAAAGCATAAAAAAGAAGCACTTTGATGCCAGACACAATTGCTCCGCCTGGATCTTGGGCGTGGACTCCAGCCAGCAGAAATCCAACGATGACGGTGAGCCAGGGGGTACCGCGGGCAATCCCATATTAGAAGCCATAAAGCAACATGGGCTTACCAATGTGGTTGTGGTGGTAACCCGCTATTTTGGAGGCATAAAACTGGGCGCCGGTGGTCTGATCAGGGCCTACAATCATTCGGCCTCTTTGGGGCTGGAAGCTACTCCCCAGGTAGAGGTGAAGCCTTTCTGTACCTTGTCAGCCGAAATGGACTACACACTGCTGGGAACGGTAGAAAACTGGGTAAGAAATAACAATATCCGTTCCACCGATACCACCTATACCGACAAGGTTACCGTTAATCTCCTCATAGAGCCCCAGGATGTGGACGCCATACAGGCTTCCCTGACGGACCTTACTGCCGGCAAGTGCAGCATGACGGTCGCCGATGCCCAATATATGGAAGTAGCTTTGTAAACTTCACGTTTTCTTACTTTATTTTTCACCCAATATATTATATAATATTACCGTTATTCATATGGCCTATGCCATTAGTAATATATATGGAGAGGTGTCCGAGTGGTCGAAGGTGCTTGACTCGAAATCAAGTGAGGTTAATAGCCTCCGTGGGTTCGAATCCCACCCTCTCTGCCAGAGTATTCAAGAGTTTGCCCCTGGCAATCTCTTTTTTTGGAGGAATTGAAATTGACAAATCGCGTTCGTACTCGTTTTGCCCCAAGCCCAACTGGCTATATGCACATCGGCAACCTGCGTACTGCTCTCTATGGGTATCTCTTTGCCAAAGCCAACCAGGGTGACTTTTTGCTCCGTATTGAAGATACGGACCAGAAGCGCTATGTGGCTGACGCAGTAGAATTTATTCAAAATACCCTGAAAGCTGCCAACATCATCCCTAACGAGGGACCAGATATCGGTGGTGATTGTGGACCATACATTCAGAGCCAGCGGCTGGACATTTACAAAAAATACGCTGAAGAGCTCATTGAAAAGGGCCATGCTTATCGTTGCTTCTGCACAGATTGCAGCGAGGAGCAGCATGCAGCTCAGGAGTCTGGCGATGCCAAGAGCTTCGGTGGCTACAATCGGGCTTGCCGGGATTTGGAGCAGTCCGTCATTGACCAGTATTTGGCCGAGGGACGTCCTTATGTAATCCGGCAGAAAATGCCTCTCACTGGTGAGGTGACCTTCCATGATGTGGTACATGGCAATATTACCATCGCCTGTGACACCTTGGAGGATCAGGTTATCTTAAAGCGGGATGGCATGCCTACCTACAACTTCGCCAATGTAATTGATGACCATCTCATGGACATAAGCCATGTTTTCCGGGGAACTGAGTTCATAACTTCCACCCCAAAACATGTACTTTTATACCAGTTCCTGAATTGGGAACCACCTGTGTTCATTCATCTGCCACCAGTTATGGGCAAGAGTGAGGACGGATCCGTTTCCAAGCTGTCCAAGCGTCACGGTGCCACTGGTTTTAGCCAGCTGGTGGATATGGGCTATCTCCCGGAGGCTATCACCAACTACGTAGCCCTTTTGGGTTGGAGCCCGAAATCCGAGCAGGAAATATTCACCATGGAGGAATTAATTGCCAAGTTCTCCTTGGAGGGCCTCAGCAAATCCCCGGCCGTATTTGATTACAATAAGCTGGACTGGGTAAACGGGGAATATTTCAAGGCCATGAGTGACAGTGACTTCGCTCACCACTCCAAAGCCTTTGGTGGTATAATTGCAGAAAGTCTCCACGAAAAGTGGGATTATCTGGCAGCTCTGCTTCGTACCCGGGTCAACCGCTATAACGAAATTCCAGAACAGATCGGTTTCTTTAAGGAACTGCCAAAATACGATGTTGACCTGTTCAACAACAAGCGCAATAAGGTAAATCCAGAAAAGGCCGCTGAAATCCTGCCAAAAGCCATAGAGATTTTAAATACTGTCACCGAATGGACCCCAGAGGGTATTGATGACAAGCTGCAGCCTGCTATTGCTGATAGTGGAATCAAGATGGGTACCTTTATGTGGCCAGTTCGCATTGCCCTTTCCGGACAAAAGGTTACCCCAGGCGGTGTTACAGAGCTTCTCTACATATTAGGTAAGGACGAATCCATGAAACGTTTGGAGCTTGGTCTTACTAAAGTTCAGGATTAAAACATCATTCCTTAAAAAAAATGAAAAAAACATTTGACAAGATACTCTAAAAGAGGTATTATATTCCTTGTCAACGGCGCGTTGGTCAAGTGGTTAAGACTCCGCCCTCTCACGGCGGCTTCAGGGGTTCGAATCCCCTACGCGTCACCAGAAATCACAGCTCAGGACTTGTTCCTGGGCTTTTTTGTTACAAAAAATAAGCACAAAAAAAGGCTGAGAAATGATTGCTCATTTCCCAGCCTTTTAAACTACGAAAGATTTATTACTTGTTCATTGCCTCAGCAACTGCAACTGCTACGGCTACGGACATACCAACCATTGGGTTGTTGCCGGCACCGATGAGGCCCATCATATCAACATGGGCAGGTACAGAAGAAGAACCAGCGAACTGTGCATCAGAATGCATACGACCGAGAGTATCAGTCATACCATAGGAAGCAGGACCTGCTGCCATGTTATCTGGATGCAGGGTACGACCAGTACCACCACCGGAAGCTACAGAGAAGTACTTCTTGCCAAGCTCGATGCACTCCTTCTTGTAGGTACCAGCTACTGGATGCTGGAAGCGGGTAGGGTTAGTGGAGTTACCGGTGATAGAAATATCAACCTTCTCCAGATGCATGATAGCTACACCCTCAGGAACAGAGTCAGCACCATAGCACTTAACCTTGGAACGAGGACCATCAGAATAAGGAACCTCTTTTACAACGTTAACCTTGCCAGCCTTGTAATCATACTGGGTCTGAACATAGGTAAAGCCGTTGATACGGGAAATAATCTGAGCAGCGTCTTTACCAAGACCGTTCAGAATAACCCGGAGAGGGTTCTTACGAACCTTGTTGGCAGTCTGAGCGATACCGATGGCACCCTCAGCAGCTGCAAAGGACTCATGACCAGCCAAGAATGCAAAGCACTCAGCATCCTCAGTGAGGAGCATAGCAGCCAGATTACCATGGCCCAAACCTACCTTACGATGGTCAGCAACGGAACCAGGAACACAGAATGCCTGGATGCCTTCACCAATAGCCTTGGCAGCATCAGCAGCAGTCTTTACGCCCTTCTTGATTGCAATAGCGGCACCAAGAGTGTAAGCCCACTTTGCATTCTCGAAGCAGATTGGCTGCAAATCGGAAACGATAGCAGCTGGGTCAAAGCCCTTTTCCTTACAAATATCAGCGGCAGCTTCAATGGAAGCAATACCATATTTCTTGCAAACCTCATTTATACCGTCAATGCGGCGCTCATAGCCTTCAAATAATGCCATTTCTTTTTCAGTCCTTCCTGTCGTTATCTCAAATTATTCCTTACGAGGATCGATGTAACGGGCAGCATCTGCATAACGGCCCTTAGTGGAGGTGTTCTTCTTGATAGCTTCATTAGCATCCATACCAGCAGCAATAGCTTCCATAGCCTTGCCGAGATGAACAACTTCATAACCGATTACGCGATCTTCTTTGTCGATAGCCATCTTAGTAACATAACCTTCAGCTAATTCGAGGTAACGAGGACCCTTCAGCTTAGTGGAGTACAAAGTACCAACCTGGCTGCGGAGGCCCTTGCCCAGGTCATCCAAGCCTGCGCCTACTGGCAGACCGTCATCGGAGAATGCAGTCTGAGTACGACCGTAAACAATCTGCAGGAAAAGCTCACGCATTGCAGTGTTGATAGCATCGCAAACCAGGTCAGTATTCAATGCTTCCAGAATAGTCTTGCCTGGGAGAATTTCAGATGCCATAGCAGCGGAATGGGTCCCTTAACGTTCAGAGTCAGCTTGCAGCCGCCCTGCTGAGGAGCACACCAGCCAATACCATGAGTAAGACCGCTGATGTCTTTAATCTCCTTGGACTGTACCCATTTGCCCTCTTCAGGAATTGGAGCTGGACCATGGTTTACTTCTTTTGCGATGCAAGTCATGTCTTCAACATGCTTATCATAATAAATCATTTCGTATTCCTCTCTTCACTATAATATAATACTCAATGCTCAGTGGCCCTAAAGCCAGGCCTGGGGCCACCGGGCATCTTCCAAACACTTAATCGATTAGGCTAATTACTTAAGCTTAATCATTGGGGTACCGGTCATCTCTGCCGGAATTTCCATACCTGCCAAAGTAAGCAAGGTTGGAGCAATATCGCAGAGTGCACCATCGCTGGCAATCCAACCTACACGGTCGGATACTACGATGAACGGTACTGGGTTAGTGGTATGCGCAGTGAATGGCGCTCCAGACTCTGGATCCACCATCTGGTCTGCATTACCGTGATCAGCAGTAATACACACTTCACCGCCAACCTCGCGAATAGCCTCAACAAAGCGGCCAACACAGGTATCAACGGTCTCCACAGCCTTAACAGCTGCTTCGATAACACCGGTATGACCAACCATATCTCCATTAGCATAGTTCAGAATGATGAAATCGTACTTGCCGGACTTAATGGCCTCAACTACCTTGTCAGTAACCTCGATGGCACTCATTTCAGGCTGCAAATCATAGGTAGCTACCTTTGGAGACGGAACCAAAATACGATCCTCACCTTCGTAAGGCTCTTCAACACCGCCGTTGAAGAAGAAGGTAACATGGGCATATTTCTCGGTTTCAGCTATGCGCAGCTGAGTCATGCCATTCTTGGAAATAACCGAACCAAGGGTATTCTCAATGGACTCTGGTGGGTATGCCACCTTAACATTGAGACCTTCCTCATACTGAGTCATGGTAGCAAAGGAAAGCTGCAGTGCCTTGCGCTCAAAGCCATCAAAATCAGTATCAGTAAAGGCATGGGTCAACTCACGGGCCCGGTCTGGACGGAAGTTGAAGAAAATAACTCCGTCGCCATCCTTCATACCCTTATAATCGCCAACTACTACTGGAAGCACGAACTCATCGGTAACTTCATCTGCATAGGACGCCTTGATAGCCTCCACTGCATCAGATCCGGCAACGCCCTTAGCGATGGCAATCGCCTCATAAGCCTTCTGGACACGATCCCAGCGCTTATCACGATCCATTGCATAATAGCGGCCAGCCACGGTAGCAACCTTACCACAACCAATTTCAGCAATTTTCTTTTCCAAATCAGCTACATATTCAGCTGCGGAAGATGGGTCTACATCACGGCCATCCAGGAAGGCATGTACATATACATCCTTGAAACCCTGCTTCTTGGCGAATTCCAACAAGCCATAAAGATGCTCGCTATGGCTGTGTACACCACCAGGGGAAACCAAGCCCATCAGATGAAGGGCACCGCCCTTGTCCTTTGTTTCCTGAGCAACACTCAACAGAGCCTTGTTCTCGAAGAAATCACCATCTTTTATAGCTTTGGTAATACGGGTCAAAGCCTGATAAATAATCCGACCAGCACCGATGTTGGTATGTCCAACCTCAGAGTTACCCATCTGACCGTCAGGCAAACCAACAAACTCACCAGAAGCCTGAATATGGGTAGTAGGGAAATTCTGCTTTAAACCGTCAATAACCGGAGTCTTAGCAATCTGAATGGCATTGTTTGGATCATTGGTTTTACCGTTGCCGTAGCCATCCATGATAATTAATGCAACAGGTGCATTTTTTAATTTTGCCATTATTGAATCAACCTCAATTAGAATTTTACAATAGCGGAGAAGTCAGCAGCCTTCAGGGATGCGCCACCAACCAAAGCACCATCAACGTTTGGCTGAGCCATGAGATCCTTAATGGTAGCTGGCTTTACGGAACCGCCATACTGAATACGGATTGCATCTGCAGCAGCCTGGCCAAATACCTCAGCAACAGCCTCACGGATAGCCTTGCAAACTTCCTCAGCCTGCTCGAAGGTAGCAGTCTTGCCAGTACCGATAGCCCAGATTGGCTCGTAAGCGATAACCAGCTTGCCAACTTCGTCAGCAGTGAAGCCAGCAAGAGCAGCCTTAATCTGCTTTACAACATGAGCGATGTAAGTACCAGCCTCACGGATTTCCAGGGACTCACCGCAGCAGATGATTGGAGTAAGACCAGCAGCAAAAGCAGCACGAGCGCGCTTGTTTACGCCCTCATCAGTCTCACCAAAGTAATCGCGACGCTCGGAATGGCCAAGAATTACATACTCAACGCCGATTTCCTTAAGCATACCAGTGGAGATTTCACCAGTGTAAGCACCTTTTGGCTCCCAGTGAACATTCTGTGCACCCACATGGATCTTGGAACCCTTAGCAGCCTCAGTAACAGCAGCCAGAGCAGTAGCAGTAGGGCAAGCTACTACATCAACATCATTAACGTC
>CACZYN010000094.1 GCA_902785445.1 uncultured Anaerovibrio sp. | reverse complement strand
ATGCTTTCAACTCGCTGGTCATGTTGTTTACTGAATCAGCCAAAGTCTCCAATTCATCACCAGTATTAATTTCAAGTCTACGGTCCAGATTGCCCTTGGCAATATCCATTACTCCATCTTTTAAGACCATAATAGGCTTAACTATTTGCTGGGCCAAGCGACGACTGCAATATACCAATGACCAAGCAATTATTAAGAAAATTAAAATAAATTTTAAAGAGTCTTTAATAAATTCCAGACGTATATAATCATTAAAATTATTGGCGTGGACCATAACATTCTCCCGAGCTAAATCCGCAGGGGCGAGTACTTCGTCCTTTTTTAGCATGGTACCAAAGCTCCACCCCATGGAAGGCATCGGTGCATAGGCCAAATAATATTCCTCACCATTTAAGCTTACTGGAACCACAGCTGAATAGCCCTTGATCATATTATCAACTTCTTTGGCAAAGCTTTCATCAACCACTTGGCTGAGAACCCGTTTACCATCACCTACAGCCAATAGACCTTCGTTTTCTGAGGAAAATTAATAGTGGACGTGCCGAGAGTACGCTCTGCGGCAAGACGGTAAAGGGATAGCAGATGTACGTCCAAACCAGCTACACCAGCTAAGCCTTTCTTATCGTAATAAGGGGTTGCACAGGTAATTTCAGGATAACCATCATTGCCAAGGTATACATCTGTAAATACTGTTTTGCCCTCTGCTATGGCCTTTTTATACCAGGGACGTTTTCTGGGATCATAGTTGTTATGATAATTTTCTGAATGAATTTTTTTATACATTTCCTCAGAATCATAACATTCCAAAGTGATATAATAGCCATATTTTGAGCCATAATAACAGGAAACCTGATAATCCTTATAAAAAGTAGCCATAACTTCCATGTCATTAGCGACATTGGAAGCTAGGCCAATTTCTTGCCAAATAACAGGATTATCACATTCCTGTTTAAGACTTGACGCTATTAGTAAATAGGCTTCTCCGGGTTCTATGCGCCGCTCTTTAGGAGTTGGAAGTTGTTTAGCGGAATAATGTTCCGGATGAGTTAGAATACTGGTCATAGCATTGGCCAGAAATTCTGTTTCTTCGCGAATATTGTACATTTCCCATTCCACTTGCCGGGCCTTTTCCTTAGCAATTCTCTCTATCTGGGTCTTGGTTTTTTCCGTAGCAAGTTCAGCAGCAAATGTTGATACAGTATCTCCCATTTGTGAACTGCTATACTGGGCACTTTTTTGCATCCCATATAAGCCGTTCAGGCTGACAATACTCACTGTACCCGCTGTAAACAGGCCCACTATTAAAAATATCACCAATATTCTTTTTTGGATATTCATCCTCTTCATCAAATCAACTCACCTCAAAGGTAACTCAATTTTTTTCTAATATACCCTTTAGTTTTTCTCTGGCTTGCTTCAAGGCTACTCGTACAGAACTGGGCGCCATCCCCAGCACTTCCCCTATTTCGTTGGATTTCATGTTCATCCAATATGTCATTTCCAAAATCCGTTGCTCACGTTCTGGTAGTTGCATGATTGCAGCTTTCAGTTCATCATCCCGCTCCTTGTCAACATACTGTTGCTCTGGTGTAATCTGTTGCGGGTCTGCCGGATTAAAGTCCTCATCCCAGGATACGTGGGCAGTATATGCTTTGCTGGTATAGTATTTGTTTATAACATTTTGGGCAATCCGAAAGAGCCAGGTGGAAAAAGCCCCCCTGTTTGGATCATAGTCCCGCAAATGTTGATACATATTGAGAAATGTTTTACTGACCAATTCATCGGCCAGGGAACTGTCCTTTGTTTTCCCTAATATATAGTGATAGATCCGCGGAAAAAAATATTCATATAACTCTGTAAAGGCCTCTTCATCAGTAATGGCCTGCTGGGCCTGCTGATTCCAATATTCCGTGCTGGAAATCATAGTACTTGCTCCTTTATGACGTTACTTTACCTTCATCATTCTACAAATAATTCCATTTTCCCTTTAAATTTTATAAGGAAAAAAAAGAGAGAAGCATTGGATGGTGCTTCTCTTATAGTTATCCAGATTTAATAGATTATTATTGAAATAAAACACTTTCGTTGCAATTAATTACTATATAAGAAAGGTAATTCCTCATTTTGCCATAGTAATATGAACAATCTCGTCTTTATAGTATGGTATAGTTGTGGCAATTCCCTTAGGTTTATCTATGTCTGTAGGGCGAATTTTGGTATTGTCAGCCGGAACGACAGTCCAAAAAACTACATCAACCTTTTTGGCAGACAGAGCTGAAGCCCTGGCGCCAGTGGCAATTTGTACAATATTAATGTTCATGTTAATGCGTTTTCCTATTTCATTCAGCACTGCAGTATTAAAACCGGCTGGGGAACCATTGGCCAGTACTAAATCAATCGGAGGCAAATCACCTGTTATACCTACATTAATGTTTCGCCTACCATGAATCTTTTCAATGTTTACTGCAGGTGGATTCTGTCCTGCAGTAACATTCTCGATATATTCCTTAACCAATCGGTCAAGGGTACCATCTTCTTTCATGGATTTTATGGAAGCATTAATTTTACTAAGAAGTTCCTTATCATCATCTCTTACAGCACAACAGAAGCTGTCTTCCATTTTGAGTTTAGTGAAATCTGTCAGCTGATATTTGGAATTTTTTTCCTGAATATATTTTGCTATACAGTTATAGGTACTCATCTCCTGTATACTGCCTGATTCCAATCCCAGCTGCATAGTGTTCATATTATCATAGTATTTTATGGCAAAACGCATATTCTCAGGCATACGTCCCCCCATATTTCCTGCTTCTTCCAGTAAGCTGGCGTATACCTGTTCTGTTATATTCATATTTGTTAACATACCAAGCTTTACAGGACCGTTGTTTGACGATTCATTGTTACCACCATTGGAGCCACACCCAATAAGGACAGCACTTGCCATTGCACATCCCAAAAACAAGCCGACAATCTTTTTAATATTCATGCATATTCCCTCCCTAAAAAAATTATCGTTCTTTCTCTATATACATTAATTAGTCAAAGCATTACAACTTAAACCAATTTTTTCTTAATTGTAAGAATGTTTTTGTCTCCTTGACGATCGTAGGATATGTCATCCACTTTTTTCTTTACCAAAAATATACCTAGGCCACCAATTTCTCTGTCCTCCAAAGTGACATCTAAATCCGGATCGTTCTTTTCCAACGGATTATATGGAATCCCTTCATCGATAAATGTCAGCTCGATTTCCGGTGGTTCTCCGTAAATCCTACCTTTGATAATTGCCGTAGCTTTCCTGTCCTTATAAGCATATTCAGCAATATTAACAAATATCTCCTCCACCACCAGCATAAGCTGATTTATAGACCGTTCAGAACATTTACAGGAATGTTGTATTTCGTTAATAAAGGATTGAATTTTCGGCAATTCATCTACATTGGCCGGAACAATAAGTTCTTTTTCCGTTTCCATAGTATCACATCCCTTAAAGTTTAAAACCAACATGGTAATATCATCAGTCTGTTCAACATTTTCTCCCGTTCTATTAATGTGGTACATTACAGCTTCCTTTATCTCCCTAATCACTTCCTTAGGTGACGTCCCGATCCCCATTTTCATCAATGCTTGTTCCATTTTTTTCTTGGTAAACATTTCCTGGTTTTCATCCAAGGCACCTGTTACCCCATCTGTGTAGAGAAATAAAAGGCTGCCTTTTGTAAGTTGAACTTTGCTCTCAGTGTATTTCAAATCATTCATTATGCCCAATACTGCATTATTTTTGGAAGTTGGTAGATATGATAGGGTATCGTCCTGCATGAGCACAGGTGGATTATGCCCTCCATTTACATATGTAAACTCTCCTGTGTTGATATTTAAAATACCTGTAAATGCAGACACAAAATAGTATTCTTTGTTAGCGTCAATAATCTGATTATTAGCATAATATACTGCTTCTGCCAGAGACAGTCCTTTTTTTACTGCACTTAGGACATTGTTTTTTATAACTGTTTTTGCTCCAGCCATAAACAGAGCAGCTGGAACTCCTTTGTCGGATACATCACCTATGGTTACAACCAAATAGTTTTCATCGATGAGGTAATAATCGTAGAAATCCCCTCCCACCTTTTTGGCAGGATACATGGCGGCAGCCAGGGAAAATTTCTTTTGTGGTGGTAAAGGTGCTGGCAGAAGAGAAGATTGTATATTAGTAGCAGCAGAAAGTTCCACCTCTACGCGGGTTTTTTCCTTGGCTCTATGGGCAATTTCATGGCTATAGTGGCTTAGGGCATTAGTCATAGTATTAAAGTTTTCTGCCAACTGCTCCAGCTCATCATTGGTATTCACCTGAATTTTATGCTCGAAATTTCCCTTGGCTATTTCATCTGCGCCAGTCATCAGGGCATCAACAGGCTTGGATATATGTACTGCTATTTTGGCACTGCAAAATAGAATTAAGGAAAATACCATAATAGATATGGTGATGGTTAATCCACCCATAAGCAAAATAATTCGGAGAAACGAAGTATAAAAGCTGTTCATCTGCTCAACCATGCTATGCTGGGCATTTACAGCCTCCCTCATTATTTCATCCTTGGCCAAAAGGGTTCCCATGCTCCAGTCAGTGCCTTTAATAGGGGCATAAGACAAGAAATATTCCTCATTATCCACAAAGATTTTTTCATAGCCTGTGAGATGTTGAGCCATTCGTTTAGTGACTTTATTTGAAGGGACAAAGGATTCTGGTGTGGTGCTTAACAAGATTTTTCCATGGTTATTTATGATAAAGCTCTGATTGATTTTTCCCTCCCCATCCTGAATGAATAAGTTTTTGGGGGAACAATCTACTCCCACAACTCCAGCCACACCAGCTTTGTCATAATATGGAATAACACAAGAGATTATTTTTTTGCCAGTAATAGATGTATATACATCAGTAAAAACTGGTTCTTTGGCGTTAATTCCTTCTTTGTACCAGCTACGCTTACGGGCATCATAGGTATCACGCCATTCATCACGGCTAAGCAAAGCAATGTAATTCTTTTCCTGGGAAGTGTCATAGTAAATGGTGTACCCTTTTTCTGAAGCAACGAAAACATTGGCATAATAAAAGCCCAGAGATTGCATTTGCTCTCCTATATTTGCTACCAGCCCGATTTCCTCATTCAAGGCAGGTGTAATCCCCTGGGCAGTAAGTTGTGGACTGAAATGTACATATGCTACACCACCAGGGAGCTTTCCGTCGGCAGCATTTGGCAGTTTTTTTGTATCATAGTTCTGGGGAGAAATTAATATTTCAGAAACTTCATTGGCAAGGTATTTCACATCTTCTTTAATGTCGTTGACTTCAAAGGATACGGTTTCTGCCTTCAACTCTACTGAACTTTCCATGGCTTCCTGGGCCTGATCTTTGGCAAAATCTCTGGTGTAATCAGTTACAGCTATGGTTATGGTTTCTTTTTTTTCCAGGAAAGAATCCCATACACCAAATAAAGCATAAAGCAGTGATGTGCCCAAAAACAGGAAGCTTAATAAGCTGCCAAATAGCATCAACATAAATAACCGTTTTTTTATGTCCAGCTTCATTGCTTCTATCACCCTTTAATACCGGTATATTTAACAGCCAGCATGGTTATGTCATCAGATTGATTTGCTTCGCCAACAAATATTTCAATGGCCTTTTCTACAACTCCTATAGATTCCCTAGGAGAAATATCACCTGCTTCGGTTAATACTTCTTCCAGGCGCTCCTTGGAAAACATTTCCTTGTGACTATTCATGGCTTCAGTAACACCATCAGTATAGAGGAACAGCAGAGATCCTGGCTTTAACATAACACTTTGCTGTGTATAATCTATTTCCTCCATAAAGCCGATCATTGGATTTTTTTCCTTTGGCAGGTATGTAAGCTCTTTGTTATGGAGAATACAAGGTGGATTATGGCCAGCATTAACGTAAACAAGCTCACCGGTTGTTGTATTCAGGACACCGGTCCATACAGTGACAAACATGCCATCGTTACTGAGCTGGGAACACTGATTATTAGCCAATGAAATAGCAGTGGCCAAACTTTCCTGATAATACAAGCTAATACAATTTTTTAGTATAATTTTTGATACTACCATAAAAATGGCTGAAGGAATCCCTTTATCTGATACATCTGCTATAGTAAAAGCTAGATGTGAGTCATCTAAATAATAGTAATCATAAAAGTCTCCACCAACTTCAATGGCAGGATGCATATCAGCCTCCAGGGAAAGGCCAGGCGATGTGATTCCTCCCTCAGGTAACATACCCTTTTGTATTTTCGTAGCCACATCAAGTCCGGCAGTTACCTTGGCCTGCTCCTGGGTTACCTTGGCCAGGTCCTCCATATATGTATTGAGATCTTTGGTCATGGCATTGAATCTGTCCGCTAAAAGCTCCATTTCGTCTCCTGATTTTAGGGACAGCTTTTCAGAGAAATTTCCCTCTGTAATATGCTTTACGCCATCTGATAAAGTTCTGACAGAGCGGGAAAAATGCTTCGCCATGGGGTGACTTACCAAAAATATAGTGATTAACAACAGAATAAAGGAAATAAGGCTTATTGTTCTGACATGAGAAAAAATTGGCTGCAGGTCCTCTTGAATCTCTTTGAGTTCCGATTTTACCAAAATCCCAATATGGTATGCTGGTTCCTGTACTTCCCTAAAGGAAATCAGCTCTCCCAAACTCCAGCCCTGTGTTCCTACGGGAGCATAAACCAAAAAATACTTTTCCCCATTCAGCTCGACTATGGTAGAGCCTGTTTCGCCTGCTGTCATGTGCTGGGCGGCCTGGGCCAATGATTCAACGGTAGAATTACGTAAATCAAAGTCAGGACGATCTGTAGCAAATTCATCTTTTGCCAGGGAAGAATAAAGTACATGGCCTTCAGAATCTAGGGTAAAGCTACTCGTTTCACTGTCTGTAATGTTAGCGTTAATGGATTTAGCCATAGTTGATGTTGGAAATGACACTCCAATTACACCAGCTACACCAGACTCATCCTTATATGGCATGGCGATTGACAATAAGGGAGTGCCCCCTGCTGAAGTATACAAAGGAACATAAATAGGTTCTTCTTGTATTTCTGACTGCATAACAGCCTTGTACCAGCTCCTGTTTCTGGCATCATATTCTTTTGTAAGTACCGTTTGCGGTAAATTTACTTGGCCGTTGTCGTCGGATAAAACATCCATGCGAAGACTCCAGCCATTTTTGGAACCAATGTAAAAATATAAAGGACGGGCCTTTTCCCCTTCAGATAAATTATGAAGTGTTCCATTTAACTGATTGGCTATTTTAGCAGCATTTTGAGGAGGGTAATCATCCGTTCCTGGAAGATAATACCAATCGCCAGCATAGACTGTTTCTACACGAGGGTCCTTTAGAACAACACTTTGATTATTAATGGAAGTATCGCCAGATTGGTTTAACTTATCAGCTAATATTATTAAATTACCCTCCATCTCACTAACTACTTCGTTGATATGATAGGCCTTTAAGCGAATAATTTCTACTAATCGTTTACGGGTCAGCTCCTGAGAGTAAGTAGCTGCTTCTTCACCTACGCCTTGCGCCATAGTATCAGCCTGCTTATCCAAGGTATTATAGGCTATATTCAGACCCAGAACTAATATAGCCCCTAAAAGGAATGCGGTAATTAACCCGGAAATGCCCATGAGAAGCAATATTTTTCGTCTAATATCCAACTTCACAGACATTTCCTCCTTTCTTATAATTCGTTCTAAAAATTCTTCTTATGTCAGC
>CACZYN010000093.1 GCA_902785445.1 uncultured Anaerovibrio sp. | reverse complement strand
TTTGGCTTCCAACACATTATAGTAGGCGGTTACCACATCCAGCTTCATTGTCTCCCATTTCCGCTGAGTTTTCAGCTTGGCGATATCGATACCGATTTCTGCATTTTCAATATTGTTCTGATTTACCTTACCACTAAAAATTGGCAACGAGCCAGTTATTTTGGTGCCATTACTGGTTCCCCAAGGTGCAAGGTCACTGTCCGACACGCCAAAGTTGGTACTGGCCCGCCAGGAAAAGCTATTACTCCCCCGAGCCTGACTAAGTTTAGCCTTGGCAGCCTCCTCTCCCAGCTGGGTAATATTAACATCCGGATTATTTACTAAAGCAATCTGTATAGCTTCTTCCAGAGACAGAGCCGCACAATAACCAGCAGGCTGCCATGTCAGCAAGCTGCCGGTCAACAGCAGAGCCGCCCCCAATAAGCGTTTTTTGTTCATAAATAACATCCTTTCACAATACACTAGAAGCTTCAGAGCTTATACGACTATACAAAAATATTTTTCCAACGCCATAAACGAATTATGTTTTATGAACACTACATTTTTATAAAAATTATATTAAAAAATTATTAATTTTTTATATGCAAACTTGCTATTTTTTCCTTCATAACCTCAATAGCCTTGGCCAGTTGTACATCCTTCCCCGCGTTCTCCGGTAAAGCTATTTCCACATCCGGCTCAATCCCCACCCCGTCGATGCTGATACCGGAAGGTGTGTAGTACTTGGCCACCGTTAGTTTAATAGCATCTCCCCGGAACAGGGGCACTATGGTCTGAACTGATCCCTTACCGTAGGATTTTACACCTACCAAAGTAGCCGCCTGGCGATCCTTTAAGGCACCAGCCAATATTTCCGAAGCACTGGCACTATTATTGTCTATCAGCACCACAATAGGAATATTCTCGCCGCTTTTGGATGACTTATACACTTCCTTGTTGCCATCTTTATCCACCACAGACACAACGTCTCCTGCCGGAACCACCATATTAGCAATATCAACACAGGATTTTATTAGTCCTCCAGGGTTAGATCGAAGATCTATAATCAGGCCTTTAATTCCCTTTGCTTGCTGCTCGGCCAAAATCTTGGCAAATTCATCAGCAGTGTGTTCACTAAAGGAAGCAATTCTAATGTAACCAATATCCGTATCCGGCACCACATCGCCAACAGCTGTATCAATGTGAATATTGGAGCGGATAATCGTATAGTCCTTATCCGGCTGTCCCTCCCGATGAATTGTCAGAACCACTGGGGTACCCTCTGCACCACGGATTCGGTAAACTATTTCTTCTGGCTGTAGAGTGGAAATTTGTACACCTTCCACAGCTACTATTTCATCATTAGGTTCAAGACCGGCTTCCTTACCCGGTGCCTCATCCATTACTGACATAATCCGGCAATGTCCCGGATCGGAAAAACTCATAACCACACCGATCCCACCAAAGGATCCCTGATTCATATCGCTTAACTGTTTATATTTTTCCGCATCCAAATATACAGAGTACTTATCCCCCAGGGAATTCATCAGTCCCTCAAAAGCACCATTTATCAGGGTAGTAGAATCAGTATCATTCACATATCTACTTTCCACAAACCGCATTGTAGCCACAAAACGCACCATGTCTGCTGCCCTGGTAACACTCCCCCCAAGGGCATAAAACAACAATGTGCACATCAGACCAGCTGTAACAGCAGCGCTGACAAGGGCTATCAATATATATTTCAGCCTTTGATTCATCTATGTTTCACCAATCTTTCCACGTTCCAAAGGTCTAAATTAAAGCATAGCTCTTTTACCCTCCCAAGATAGAGGGCAAAAGAGCATACTAATAAGTTACAAATATCCATATGGGCTTACCGGCTCACCGTTTTCCCGGACCTCAAAGTGACAATGCGGACCGGTGGAATTACCTGTAGAGCCACAAATAGCAATAGTCTGTCCCTGGGAAACATAGTCTCCCACATCAACACTCAAAGAACTGTTGTGACCATATAGGGTAGTAATACCACCACCATGGTCAAGAATAACCGTGTAGCCATAACCACTAATCCAACCAGAATGGATTACTGTGCCACTGGCTGCTGCGGCAATAGGCAAACCGTAATCGCCGCCAATATCCAATCCACTATGATACCGCTGAGTACCGAAAATTGGATGGGTACGCCAGCCAAATTCCGAAGTAATTGGTCCGTTAAGCGGCCAGATCATAGCACCGGAACCAGTTACGGTGGCAGCTCCGCCCCCCATCTGGCTCCTTCTGATCATATTGGTTATTTCCTTGGATGCAGCCATTATTTCTTCATAGGCCTGCTCGGAAACTTCCTTGTCATATTCTGCCTTATCAAGCAATGCCTGCTGTTCCTGCTTCTTGGCCAGCATTACATTCTGCTTTTTCTCGGCGTCGGCCACCAGCACCTCCACATCAGCCTTGTCCTTTTCCAGCTTGGCTTTGGTGTCCATTACTACATCCCGGTCAGCCTTTACCTGCATAATCAAATCATAATCATGCTTGATTATACGCTTCAAAATATCCATTCGAGTTAAAAAATCGGAAAAATCCTTTGCCCCGAACAGAACATCAACATAACTAATTTGTCCATTGATATAAATATCCCGAATTCGCTTGGATAACTTTACGTTCCGTTTCTTTAAGTCCCGTTCCGTTTCTTCCAGCAAAACAGTATTTTCATCAATATCAGCCTGAACCTGACTGAGTTTGCCAGCCACATCGTTATAAGCTTCAGTAGCCTCATCAACATCTGCCTGAAGCAGTCTAAGCTGTTCCGACAGGCTGTCCACCCGCTGTTGAGCTTCATTGGTTATTTCCTGCTGCTTGGCCGCCTTTTGCTGTAAATCCTCCAGCTGCTCTTCCAAATCATCCGCCCAAGCGGTTCCAGCCACAGATACTGCCATAACGGTCGCCATCAATAAGCTGCAAACCTTTTTGCTCCTGGTTAAAAATCTCATAGTGCCACCTCAGACCTTTAAGAACCGCTTAATGGACACGGCACTGCCGATAGCTCCCATAATCATGCCACCGAGAATTACCACAAAGGTGACATAGTTCAGGAATGGATATTCAGGAATCAGTGGGAAAAAGGCCAACGTACTGTATATTTTTGCGGTGATACCGGAATAAGAAAACCGCAGTATAACCGAGGCAATAATACTGCCGAAAAGGCCCATTATCATGCCCTCCAGCACAAATGGCCAACGGATAAACCAGTCGGTAGCTCCTACATATTTCATAATGGCGATTTCCTTGCGCCGGGCAAATACCGTCAATCTGATGGTATTGGCAATAATAAACAGGGTGGCCAGAGCCAAAACAAACATCAAAGCAAAACCAAATATCCGCACCAGACGGGTAATGTCAAAGAGGTGCTCCATAACATCCTGCCCATATTTGGCCGTATCTACCCCGTCCATTTTTTCAATATTCTCCGCCGCTGTCTTTACCAATTCCGGCTGAATAAGCATCACTTCAAATGAATCCGGCAAAGGATTGGTTTCGTCCAAAGCATCCAGCAAGGATTTTTGATCTCCCAGACGCTCCTTAAACTTCTCAATGGCCTCTTCCTTGGTAACAAAAGTGACCTTCTCCACACCCTGCATTTTCTTTAGTTCAACTTCCAGCTCTCTGGCTTCATCCCGGGTGAAGTCATCCTTCAGATATACCTTTATCTGCACCTGGGACTCCAAGGATTCCACCATTTTATTCATGTTCATAACCAACATGAGGAACATGCCAAAAATAAACAGGGACACGGCTACAGTACCAACAGATGCCACTGACATCCAGTTGTTACGCCTTAGGGAGTGGAATACTTCGCGAACGAAATATTCTAATGTACTAATTTTCATAACCGTAACCTCCCCGAGCCTCATCCCGGACTATTTCGCCATTTTCAATGGCAATAACCCGTTTCTGCATGGCGTCCACGATGGTTTTATCGTGAGTTGCCATAACAATAGTTGTACCAGCAGCATTAATGCTCTTAAAAATATCCATAATGCCCCAGGAAGTTTCCGGATCAAGGTTACCAGTAGGCTCGTCAGCAATCACAATCGCCGGGTTGTTCACAATGGCCCGGGCAATAGCCACACGTTGCTGTTCGCCACCGGACAGCTGATTAGGGAAGCACTTATACTTGTCTCGCAGGCCAACAATGTCCAGCACATTGTTCACATTGCGCTGCATCATACGGCGAGGTGCCTCAATAACCTGCATAGCAAAGGCAATATTTTCATAGACAGTCTTATCCGGCAAAAGACGATAATCCTGGAATATAACCCCCAGGCTACGTCTAAGATATGGCACATCCCTATTGGACATACGGATAATATCCCGACCGTTTACGGTCAATATACCGGAGGAGGGCAATACCTCCCGAAACAGCATCTTAATAAAGGTGGATTTGCCGGCCCCGCTGGGACCCACCAAAAAGACAAATTCCCCCTTCTTAATATCTACATTAACATGATTTAAGGCAACGGCACCATTGTCGTACACCTTCATAACATCATTCATATGAATCATAGAGTAACCTCCATTTCTACACTATCCTATATTTTATCACAAAAGTTCCTATTCTAAAAGAATTATCAAGGGCAGTATAATGCTATAATTGCACTTTAATTTAAAAAGGAATATGACTTTTATTTGTCGAATAAGTCATGGTCAAAAGATATATTTTTTTGCCCGGATATTTCATGGAAGATTTGGCATGTGAGACTCAAGATTTAAAGTCATAAAAAAAGAGAACCAGCGCAAAAAAATTCTTGCAGCAGTTCTCTGTTTTTATTCTATTATTCAATTATCCTTCCATCCCGGGAGATGGTCACTACCTGCCAAGGAAGGAATTTGCCACTGTTTTTCAAGGCAATTTCTGCCGCCCTTTGGAGGCCCCCACAGCATGGCACCTCCATGCGCAGGATGGTTACACTTTTAATGTCATTGTTACTAATAATTTCCGTCAGCTTCTCACTGTAATCACCCTCATCCAGCTTCGGACAGCCAATCAAGGTAATTTTCCCCTTCATGAAATCCTCATGAACATTGGCGTAGGCATAAGCAGTACAGTCCGCAGCAATCAACAGTTTGGCCCCGTCAAAAAAGGGTGCCTGGGTTGGCAGCAGCTTAATCTGGCACGGCCACTGATTGAGCTGGGATACTGGACGTGAGCTAACCAGCGTTTGACTATCCTCCATAGCTTCCGCTGTTTTCTTCAGCTGCATGGCCCGTGAGCCTGGGCATCCCATGCCCATAGGTGATGTCACTGGCTTAGACGCCGGCAGCTTGGCACTCTGGGCCGCCTTCACCGCTGCCTCGTCATAGGCTGGTGCCTCCCTTTCCTCAAAGGTGATCGCTCCCGTCGGACAACCCGGCAGGCAATCTCCCAAGCCATCGCAAAAATGCTCCCGCATAAGCTTGGCCTTGCCGTCAATTATATCTATTGCTCCCTCATGGCAAGCCTGAGCACACAAGCCACAGCCATTGCACTTTTCCTCATCAATGTGAATTATTTTTCGTATCATATGTTATTCCTCCCAATACACAATATCCTTTTCTTGACTTGCTGGAGTCATTATATTATATTGAGCATGAAAATTATGTGGTTTAAACCACATTTAGGAGAAATATTATGGTTATTGATAAATTAATGGGCAGTATCCTCTTTCGGGGCATGAGAGAGGAGGAAATACGCACCTGCCTCAAGGCCCTTAATGCCCATAAAAAGAGTTACAAAAAAGGGGCCATTCTTCTACAGGCTGGTAATATAACCAACCAGATGGGAATGGTCCTTGCTGGCAGCGTCACCATTGAAAGCAATGATATTTGGGGCAACTGCACCATTTTAGCCCATGTGGGAAAAGGACATTTCTTCGCCGAAACCTACGCCCTGCTACCAGAAGAAGTCATGCTGGTAGATGTAAAGGCCAATGAAGACTGTGAAATATTATTTCTCACCATCGGGCAGTTGCTGAAAACATATAACTCCTCTCCATGGCAGGAAAAGCTTTTAAAAAATATTCTGCTAATTTCCTCCCACAAAAATCTCGGGCTTTCCCGGCGCAGCTTTCACACATCCCCCAAAAGCTGCCGAGGCAGGCTTCTCTCTTACCTGAACACCATATCCCTGCAAACCGGCGCCACAGAATTTGACATTCCCTTTAACCGGCAGCAGTTGGCCGATTATTTGAATGTCGATCGCTCCGCGCTTTCTCATGAACTCTCAAAAATGCAAAAAGATGGTTTGATCACAATAAATAAGAATCATTTTTCATTGAACGATAAAGTGATGTGATAAATAGCAAGTAGCAATTCGCTTAATTCTAATTCCGATTCGACGACAAAATCAGGCGTGTACTCACTATTGTCCGGCTGAATGTGGTGGCGTCTATTGAACCATACTGATTTCCAGTTCGCTCTTTTTGCCCCCACCACGTCGATCGGATAAGCATCGCCAACGTACAAACATTCGTCAGATTGACTGTGGGTACGCTTCTCTACATATTGGAATATTTCCCGATGCGGTTTTGTGAGCCCTATCTTTCCAGATATAAAAATATTTTCTTTAGGGAACCATTTTTCAAGGCCTAAAGTTTTGATTTTAAACCACTGATGCCGTTCTGGCCCGTTGGAGATGATGCCCAAGAACACGCCCTGCTTTGATAGATAGGTCAACAAATTTTGTATCTGTTCTGAAAGGCAGATTTTCCCTTGAAAGGTCTCGTAATTATCCTGAAAGGCCAAACAATCCGATTTTGAAAGGTAAGCGCCATTATCTTCAAAGGCTTTTCCGATTCGGTACGCGTACATTTCTTCTTTATCGATTTCGCCTCTGGAGACCATATCAAAAACCTCGTCACTCCGGGCACGGCTGTCGATAAAAATGCGCTCTACATTCAACGCTTTGAAGCGATCCCCAAAGGAATATTCAAAGGCTCTTCTAAAAGGCTCGTACTGATTGTACAACGTGTCGTCAATGTCGAAAAAGAATTTTTTAACTTTATTACTCATCTTTATTTTTCTTCGGATTTTGCATATTTGTTCAGCAGCAGATTATTATCAGGATCAATGACATTTGTAATCACAGGTTCGTATTTGTCTTTTCCAAACCTTCCCCGGCGATCCATCAGATGAATAATCCCGTATGCCGCAAACATGAGAATGAGGCCTCCGAAAAAGCCAGTGTAAACTTCATTTAAATGCAGCATCGGTGCAATGGAGTACCCGATAAATATCCCGAGTAAAAAGCCGATCAGTGGAAAACCGTA
>CACZYN010000092.1 GCA_902785445.1 uncultured Anaerovibrio sp. | reverse complement strand
CTTGAAAAAGGGGCTTACAATTTGCTGCTGTAGCTCAGTAGGTAGAGCGCATCCTTGGTAAGGATGAGGTCGGCAGTTCGAATCTGCCCAGCAGCTCCAAAAGCCTTGAAATCCGCGGATTTCAGGGCTTTTTGCTTTGTGTGCGGTGATGAAGCAGAGCGCATCCCTAAACGCTCAAATTTGAGGAAGGGATGCGCTCCGATTTATGGCAAGAAAAAAGATTTTCGTGGATGGGGATATCGCGAACACCATCCATCAGGTATGGGATTTATACACCACCTCGCAGGCGGCAAAAGGCGTGTGTGATATTACCCTCCGCAACTACAAACAGCACCTCCACAGCATTTCCAAATACCTTGATATTGAACGGTCGATTGACGATTTGACGAAGAACGATTTGGAATTGATGGTCGTGGGAATGAGGGAAAAAGGCTTGGCGACCAACACCGTCGCCACCTATGTCCGCCGTATGCGAGCCTTTTTGAATTGGTGTAATCAGGAGGGCTATTGCTCCCTCTCAATGGCGAATATCCGCGAGCACGATACTGTAAAAGAGACATACAGCGACGCGGAGTTGGAGGCGCTGTTGAAGAAGCCGAAAAAGCATTGCGATTTCTGTGAATATCGCAGTTGGGTTATCGTCAATTTTCTGCTGAATAGCGGGTGTAGAGCGGCTACCGTCCGCAACATCCAAAACAGGGACATTGATTTGGAGGCAAGACAGGTGCCCTTTGGGTTAGGAATTATTATTTTTATTATAGATCAGCTGGTTAAAAGCTATGTGACGGCTTCCATGCAGTTGGGACAGTCTGTTCCGGTGATTAAAGACGTTTTTTATATTACCTATGTGCTTAATCCGGGAGCAGCCTTCGGTATATTTGAGCATCAGCGTTTGTTTTTCATTATAGTTGCCTTAGTGCTTTTGGGAGCAGTGCTTTATTTTCGCAAGAAGCTCCTGCAGGAGAACTATATGATACAGTACGGTGTAGGCTTGTTATTGGGCGGAGCCATTGGCAATCTTTACGATCGGTTACAAAACGGACTGGTGGTGGATTTTTTCGATTTTCGTTTCTGGCCAGTATTTAACATTGCGGATGTGGCAATTTGCTTAGGGGCAGCCCTTATAATGATTGATATCTGTTTCAGGAGGGACGGGAATGACACTGACATTCAAGGCTGATATTGCTGATGAACGATTAGATGTGTTTTTGACCCGAATGAAGCCGGAGTTTTCCCGCTCCCATGTGCAAAAGCTGATTGCTGACGGTGCCGTAACGGTGTCGGGAAAATCCCGCAAGGGTAATTATCGGCTGCATGTGGACGATGAAGTGGAATTGACAGTTCCGGAAGCCGAAACGGTGGAAATATTGCCAGAGGATATTCCGCTAGATGTTCTTTATGAGGATAACGATATAATCGTGGTGAATAAGGCCAGAGGTATGGTGGTGCATCCGGCTGCCGGAGTTAATTCTGGTACGCTGGTGAATGCTTTGCTGTACCATTGTAAGGATTTATCGGGAATTAACGGGGAAATTCGTCCTGGCATTGTTCATCGGCTGGATAAGGACACATCCGGGGTCATGGTGGCTGCCAAGAACGATAAGGCTCATATCAGTCTGGCCAAGCAAATTCAGGATAAGACCGCCCATAGGGTATATAAGGCCATCGTATGGGGCAATATCAAGGAAGAGGCTGGGGTTATTCACGGAGATATTGGCCGCCATCCTACGGATCGTAAGAAGATGGCCATAGTGCAGGAAAATGGCAAATCCGCTACCACGCATTTTAAGGTGTTGGAACGGTTTGGGGATTGTACCTTGGTGGAGTGCCGTTTGGAAACAGGCCGCACGCATCAGATACGTGTTCATATGACTTATATTGGTCACCCGGTGGTGGGGGACCCCAAATACGGAGCTACTCGTCACGGCAAGGTAAAGGGGAATTTTTCCATTCAGGGGCAGGCTCTGCACTCCATCAGTTTGGAGCTTACCCACCCAACCACAGGGGAGGTTATGACCTTCACTAGTCCTTTGCCGGAGGATATGGAAAAGATTTTAAAGAAGCTGCGAAATAAGTAATGTTCCTAAGAGAAGGAGAGGGCTTTATGGCAACATTTGTGGATAAAACCGTCCTGATGGATGAACAGGGAATGTTTCGGGCACTTGTCCGTATTTCCCATGAGATTGTGGAAAAAAACAAAGGTGTGGCTAATATTGTTTTGGTAGGTATTCGCTCTCGGGGAGTACCTTTGGCTGAACGTATTGCTGATGCCATTGAAAATATCGAGGGCAGCCGTCCGCCGGTTGGGGTGTTGGATATTACCCTTTATCGGGATGATTTGTCCACCTTGTCCTATCAGCCAATTGTACGGCCAACTACTATGCCGGTGGATTTGGATGGTAAGGTCGTAGTCTTGGTGGATGATGTGTTATATACTGGTCGTACCATAAGAGCAGCCTTGGATGCCATCATTGATATGGGTCGTCCAAAGGCTATTCAGTTGTCAGTGTTGGTGGACCGGGGCCATCGGGAGCTGCCAATACGGGCAGATTATGTGGGTAAGAATGTGCCAACCTCCTCCAAGGAGTCTGTAAATGTTAAGGTAATGGAGTTGGACGATGAGGACAAGGTTGTACTCCGTCAGGAAAAGGAATAAACAGTTTATGAATAGCCGTCCCTTATGGGGGCGGCTTTTGTTTTAGTTGGAATATTTTTCTTTTTTTAAAAGAAAAATTTGAACAATTGCGTTATAATGGCGATAGATAGGAATTGCGAGAGAGGAATGGGTTCTTGGTGGAAATAATAATGCAAATCAATGAAGCGATAAATCATTTCATTTGGGGCCCTCCCGGTCTGACCTTGTTTGTGGGTACAGGTGTTTATTTGACATTTCTGCTGGGACTGCCTCAGCTTCGTTATTTTTTTCCTGCCTTAGCGGAAGTTTTTAGCTTTAGAGAGAAAAGTGAAGATGATAAATCCATCTCATCTTTTGCGGCCATGACTACGTCCATGGCGGCTACGGTGGGTACTGGCAACGTGGCGGGGGTAGCAACCGCACTTCATTTAGGTGGGCCGGGAGCATTGGTCTGGATGCTCATATCGGCCTTTTTTGGCATGAGTACCAAGTTTGCTGAGGTCACTTTGGCCATTCACTTTCGCCAAAAGGATGCTCATGGGGATTGGCGTGGTGGTCCAATGTATATCCTGGAGCATGGCCTGGGAATGTGGGGCGGTCTGTGGAAACATATCGGAAAGCTGCTGGCAGTTTTATTCGCTCTGTTAGTGTCCGTGGGTTCCTTGGGTATTGGGGCGACTGTCCAGGCTAATTCCGCAGCTGAGGTACTGTTCATGGGCTGGGATGTGGATCCACTGTCCAGCGGTGTCATAATGGCTGTTGCTGTAGGTCTGGTCATTATCGGCGGCTTGGTCACTCTCTCCCGTGTGACGGTGCTGGTGGTTCCGTTCATGATTGTTTTTTATATGGTGAGTGTCAGCATTATTCTGGTCAGTCACGCAGGGCAAATTCCTGTGGCTGTTACCGAAGCCCTCCGTATGGCCTTCAGCCCGGATACCACGGTTATTGCCGGAGGTGTGGCAGGCTGGGTGGTTATGGAAGCTGTTCAGAGGGGCATCGCCCGTGGTGTATTCTCCAATGAGGCCGGGATGGGTTCAGCCCCTATGGCTTATGCCACAGCGGAAGGTGCTCATCCTGTACAGATGGGGTTCTATGGCATCTTTGAGGTGTTCCTGGATACCTTTATTATATGCACCATTACGGGGCTGGCCATTCTCGTTACCGGTGCCATGACCTACTATCCTGATTTGACGGGGGCGCAGCTGGCTCTCCAATCCTTTGAGATTGCGTTGGGGACGGCTGGTAAGTATATTATCTCCATCGGTCTGATGCTCTTTGCTGTTACGACGATACTGGGGTGGTATTGGTACGCGGAGACGGCATCCACCTATTTGTTTGGTGTGGGCTTCAAACCGGTCTTGAAATTGTTGTTTATTGTGATGATTATCGTTGGTGCTTCCGGGGCTCAGTTGTTTGATGCCTCTGGCAATGAATACTTAGACGATCTATGGAATATTTCCGATACTCTCAACGGCCTTATGGCCTTACCAAATCTGATTGGATTGCTCCTTTTGTCCTTTATGCTCAGGAAGATTGTGAAGGATTATGATGGACAAATATCGGGTACCATGGCGGAGCCAAAGCCCCGCTCAAAGGAATTGCGTAATTTGTTGCTTGTGTCTGTTTGTGCGGCACTGCTGCCGATTGCCATAATTATCTATGGGGGGGATGCAAGGAATGTTATCCCTGCAAAGGACGTTTCGCTGCAAAGGATGCTGGACAGCGGACAGTTAGTTTTTGGCTATGATGACAACTTCCCGCCTATGAGCTTTACCAACGATAAGGGGGAGGTTGTGGGGTTTGATATAGACATGAGCCGTGAGATATGCTCTAGGTTGGGGGTAAAGTTTGTGCCACGGCCGATTATTTGGGAAAACAAGGAAAATGAACTGTATGGAAAAAATATAGACTGTATCTGCAGTATATCTGTGATACCCCAATCCCTGAATGATATGAGCCTGTCAGAATCCTATATAATGGATAACATGGTCTTCGTCATTCGTGGAGACAGCAACATTATGTGGATGCATGACTTTAAGGGCAAAGTGCTTGGTGTGCAGATTGGTTCCACAACCTATGATGCGCTTAAGGAAGCGGATATTACTGATGATGTTACGGTGGTGCCCCTGGAGAACAATATGGCAGTTCTCCAGCAGCTGAAGGAGGGTAAGCTGGATGCGGGACTGGTGGATTCTCTGACAGCATTTTATTTTATACGTTCCAGCAGTGAGCGGTATTTTATTCTGCATGACAGCCTTGGTGATGAGAAATTAGCCATTGGTTTCAGGAAAGAAGACAAGGAACTGCGGGACAGGGTGCAAAAAATCCTCAGCGATATGATGGCTGACGGAACTCTGGAAAAAATCTCCCAAAAGTGGTTTGGAAGCGATATTATGATTGTCAGATAATTTCTGCCAGGAGGAAGAAAATGGATGTAAAAAAAGAAAAGACAGTCGGTTCTGTCCTGAAAAGAGTGGATATGACCACGATTCTCATCCTGTTTTTCCTGGGTGTGGTTATGGTCTACTACACGACGCTTCAATCCGAGATGAAGCAGAAAGTTATTCTAAATCAGGAACTGGTCGCCACTAAATCAGCGGATCAGATAAATGATTATCTTTCCACAGGTATTGATATCATGCGAATTACTACCTGCACCTTGGATGGTATGATTCGCGATGGGAGCTCTCAAGGGGAGATACTGTCTTTTTTGGAGAGTCAGACTAAAGTTGCTGAACACATTACTAAGGAAAAAACTTCGGACATATACGCTGTGGTAGATGACGAATTCCTTTCTGGAGTTGGCTGGGTGCCCGATGCGGATTATGTTGCCAAGGAGCGTCCTTGGTACACTGACGCTATGGTGAATATCGGACATGTTGCTGTTGTGGATCCCTATCTTGATGTGCAAACTCATGCCATGATGATAACCTTATCCAAGTCCCTGGCAGATGTAAAAAGTGTGGCGGCCATGGATTTATCATTGGAACCATTGCAGAACTTGATGGAGGAATTGGTTGCAAATGGTGATTCGGATATTGAGATTGTTATGGACCGCAAGTATCGGGTCTTGGCCCACTCGAATCGGGGGGAAGTGGGGAAACGTTACAGTACGGAGGAAGATACCTTTGGCCGGGCCTTGGTAGACAAGCTGCGTTCCTCCAATGAAAAATACTTTTCTTTTCGATATGATGATGCAGAGTACATCGTGTACACGATGCCGGTGGCGGATAGCTGGCTGTGCCTGTCTGTATTTAATGCCACGGCCACCTTTGCCCAGCTCAGAAGGACTTTTCTTTTGACGTTATTCGTATCTCTGCTGGTTATTTCCATTCTTATGTTCATCATGAACAGCTATGAAAATAAGACTCGTCTGGCGCAGGAGTACAACCAGAAAGCTATGGCCGCGGCGGCAGCCACCGAAGCGAAGTCCTCATTCCTGTCGAATATGTCCCATGAGATACGCACTCCCATCAATGCCGTTCTGGGTATGAATGAAATGATTTTGCGGGAATGTGAAGATAGGAATATTCTAGGCTATTCCGAGAATATAAAAGCAGCGGGAAATATCTTACTGAGTCTGGTTAATGATATTTTGGATTTCTCCAAGATAGAAGCCGGTAAAATTGATATTATTCCGGTGGAGTATAATCTGTCTACGTTGCTTAATGATTTGGTCCTGATGGCCAGACTTCGCGCCGAGAAAAAGGATCTGACCCTGACACTGGATTTTGATCGAAATACGCCCAAGCTGCTTTATGGGGATGATGTCCGCATCAAGCAAATTATCACTAATATCCTGATTAATGCAGTGAAGTATACGGAGCGTGGCGGCGTAACTTTCTCTTTGGGATACCAGCCTGTTGAGAATGCTGCTGACAAGGTTATGCTTACCGTTGCAATTAAGGATACAGGTATTGGCATAAAGCCTGAGGACATGGAGAGGCTGTTTTCCAAATTCGAGCGTATTGAGGAAAAACGCAACCGCCATATTGAGGGAACAGGTCTGGGTATGGCCATTACCAAGATGTTGCTGGACAAGATGGATACCCATTTGGATGTGACAAGCGTTTATGGTGAAGGCTCCACTTTCTCTTTCTGTATTGAGCAAAAAGTGGTGAAGTGGGAACCGTTAGGTGAGTATGAAGCTTCCTATGCGGCGATGCTCCAGAGCCACAAAAAATACCGGGAAAAATTCACGGCTCCGGAAGCCCAGGTACTGCTAGCAGATGATAATGAGATGAATTTGGTAGTCTTTAAGAGTTTGCTGAAGCAGACCAAGGTGCATATAGATACCGCCAAGGATGGCATGGAAGCTGTGCAAGCGGCTCTGACCAAGAAGTATGATCTGATTTTCTTGGACCACATGATGCCGAATAAGGACGGTATCGAAGCTCTTAAAGAATTGCGTGAGCATCCGGAGGGGCCAAATATTAATACCACAGTAATCGCCCTCACGGCTAATGCTATCTCTGGTGCCAGGGAGCAATATATTGCGGCTGGTTTTAGTGATTATTTGGCGAAGCCTGTGAAAGCGGAGGAGCTGGAAAAATCACTGATTTACTATTTGCCAGCTGACAAGGTATTACACTCCACGGAGGATAATACACAAGAGTCCGTAGAGACTGTAAAAGAAGCAGAAGATATTCCGGAAGTATTACGGAAACTTCAGGAACAACCGTGGATTACCGTGGATTGATCTTAAATGCGGAATCGATAACAGCGGTTCAAGGGATGCCTATTTGCCATTGCTGCAAATTTTTTATGAATCTATTGATGAAAAGGCCGATGAAATTGAAGAATATTTCGGGAAGGATGATTGGCAGAATTATACTATTAAAGTCCATGCTCTGAAGAGTTCAGCCCGTCTTATTGGGGCGATGGGGTTCGGTGAAGAAGCACAAATGCTGGAAAACGCGGGGAAAGCTGGCAATCTAGCTTATATTCACGAGCACCATGAAGCATTTTTGGCCGAATACCGCAGCTTTAAAAATCCTCTGGCAGAAGTATTTGTTGAAACGGAGGAAGAAAAGCCAGAGGCCGACCTGGATTTACTGGAGAGTGTCTATGAGGAAATCTGTTCGGCAGCGGAGGAAAATGATGTGGACACTCTGGAGGCGATTTTTGCTGAGATGGAGGAATACTCCATTCCGGATAAGGAGCAGAACCGGTGGGAACAGCTAAAGTCCGCTGTGGAGCAGGAAAAATATGATGATATCGCTAATATATTGAATTAAAAATGTTAAAATGTTTTGGATGTATGTTGAGCTAGGAGGTTTTAAAAATGCAAAAATTCGTAAAAATGACCGGTATGACAATGCTAGTGGCAGCACTGTTGCTTTTGTCTGTGGGCTGCTTTGCGGAAAATTCTTCCACAAAGTCACAGAATGATGTGGTTGACCTGAATAAGTTTCCTGCCTTTACAACTGTTGATATAGAGGGTAACACTGTTACACAGGAAATCTTTAAGGGAAAAAAGGTTACTGTAATCAATATATGGGGTACATTCTGCCCACCATGTATTGGTGAGATGCCTGAGCTGGGTAATTGGGCCAGGGAAATGCCGGCTGATGCGCAGATCATAGGTATTGTCTGTGATATTGGTGACAAGAATGATAAAAAAACCATTAATAAGGCCAAAAAAATTACAGCAGAGGCCAATGTGAAATTTGTAAATATTATCCCCGATGAGGAAATCATGACTTATCTGGAACGGGTTGAGGCAGTTCCTACCACAATCTTTGTGAATTCAGAGGGTAAAATAATCGGTGAGACGGTGGTAGGAGCCGATGTGGACAAATATAAGGCACTTTTGAAGAGGTATCTAAAGTGACAAGGATTGGAAAAATTCGGCTGCTGCTTTTACTGGCAGCTTTGAACTGTATATTTTTAGGTGTATGGCGAGGTGAAGCTGTGCTCATTTTCCAGAAGGCCATTCGTATCTGCATGGAATGTATAGGATTGGGGTGAGGTTATGCGCATTGGCTTCGAACTGCGCCGCAGATTCGTGCAGATCATGACGGTTTGTCTCACCAACTGGGAAATGACCAATCTGTTCACTGGGAAAATTTATAAGGGACCAGGGAAAAATCTGTGTGCTCCTGGCTTAAACTGCTATTCCTGTCCGGCGGCAACTCTTTCTTGTCCTATTGGTGCCCTGCAGACCGTGGGAGCAACGTCAGGTTTTGGCTTTAGCTTTTACGTCAGCGGATTTTTATTGCTGTTGGGAGTGCTGATGGGACGGTTTGTCTGCGGCTTTCTATGTCCCTTTGGCTTTCTGCAGGAAATGCTGCATAAAATTCCTGTACCCAAGAAGAAATTGTTTCCACCATTGATATATGGTAAATACATTGTACTGGTGGTGTTTGTGTTGCTGGTGCCCTTATTGGGAGCCAGTTTTGGCAGCACGGGATTGCCGGCCTTTTGCCAGTACATTTGCCCGGCAGGGACCTTGGAAGGGGCGATACCTTTATTGCTGACCCATCCGGAATTCCGTCAGGTTGTTGGTATGCTGTTTGCCTGGAAGTTTGCTGTACTCCTTGGAGTGGTTATAGGCTGTATGATGGTTTTTCGCTTTTTTTGCAAAACCCTCTGTCCTCTTGGGGCAATTTACGGCTTGCTTAATCCGGTAAGCCTATATCGCTTGCGAATCGCAGAAAATCGTTGCACAGCCTGTGGTATATGCCAAGAAACATGTCCTATGGATATAGATCCTGCCAGTCAGTCAGCCTCAGCTGAATGTATTATGTGTGGAAAATGCGTGGAAGTCTGTCCCCATCAAGCTTTGTACTTGGGGAGGGAAAATAAAGAGAGGTGTAGTGGATGTTAAAGAAAATTTTACTGCTGACAGCACTAGGTCTTATGCTGCTGACCTTGCCTGTGTTGGCGGCAGATACTGACCAGTCTGACAATGATAGTACGGAGAGTACCTATAGCCAAAGCGATGAATGCCAAGGCGGTAGCTGTACCTGGAAAAGAGGAAAGATTTATGCAACAGATTAACGAAGAACGACTTACTGGTGAGCGGGCTTTATTCATGAGTAAGGACCTGGAGATAAAGAATTGTATCTTTGCCGATGGAGAATCACCTTTAAAGGAAAGTCAAAACATTTCCATTGAAAATTCCAGTTTCCAGTGGAAATATCCCCTGTGGTACTGCAAGGATATCACGGTAAAGAACAGTGCCGTTTTCGAAATGGGCCGGGCCGGTATATGGTACACAGATAATGTATCCTTTGATGATGTGCTGTTTGAGGCCCCTAAGGGATTTCGGCGTTGTAACGGTATAAAACTGCAAAATGTTGATTTTCCTAATGCGGATGAGACTCTTTGGCATTGCAGCAACATTACTATGAAGCGGGTATCTGCCAAAGGAAATTATTTCGCCATGAACAGCAGAGATATACAAATAGACAACTTCCATCTGGCAGGCAATTATTCTTTTGATGGCTGTGAGAATGTGGAGATAAGCAATGCTAAAATGATTTCCAAGGATGCCTTTTGGAACTGTAAAAATGTTACAGTGAAAAATTCCTATATTTGTGGTGAATACATCGGTTGGAATTCGGAAAATATCACCTTGGAAAACTGTACCATTGAAAGTATGCTATATGAAGAACGTTACCTTGAAAAACTGTCGTCTACTCAATACAGATTTGGCCTTTGAATACGTGTCTGAAGTGGATGCAGAGGTAACTACAAGAATTATTAGCATAAAAAATCCAATTTCAGGCAGGATTAAAGCGGCCGGTGTGGAAGAAATAATATTTGATGATAATAATATTGATGAGAAGGCCACGGAAATAATTTTAACGGATTAAGTGCAGGTATTTTATGAATATAGTCAGCTTAATTCAAAATGAAATGCATCTGGAATGGCGGCAGATGCTGAAATGCGTCTGGGCTTTGAGTATTCCGGCCATATTGGCCCATGTGACTTACATAATCATGGAATACATTGATGCAGCCATGGTGGGCAGCCTGGGGGCAGCAGCCTCGGCCTCCATCGGTCTGGTGGGCCCGTTGCTGTGGCTGACCTATGGCCTGTGCAGTGCCACAGTTCAGGGCTTTTCCGTGCAGGTGGCCCAGTTTATCGGTGCCAAAAATCTTCAAAAATCCCGGGATACCTTTCGCCAGGGCTTGATTTTTGTAGTGGGCTTTTCCTTGGTTTTAAGTGGAATCGGTATATGGTTTAGCCCGGATTTACCATTGTTTTTAGGTGCCACCCCGGAAATATATCAGGGAGCCTATGAGTATTTTCTGGTATTCATGATAGGCTTGCCGATAATAATGCTGAGAATATTGGCTACTTCCATGCTCCAATCTAGCGGCAGTATGAAATCTGTCAGCTTTTTTAACAGTATTATGTGCGTTTTGGACATACTGTTTAATTTCTACTTTATATTTCCTACCCGATATATCTCGGTGGCTGGCTTGCAGTTTTGGTTGCCGGGGGCTGGTTATGGCGTAATGGGAGCGGCCATTGGTACTATTACAGCTGAGGCAGTTACAGCTGGCATTTTATTGTATTTATCTTTTATGCGGGCCAATTATCTTCGCCAAAAGGCGGGAATGGCCTGGCACGTTACCCAAAAGTGTATGGTGGATGCCTTTAAAATTAGTACGCCTATCGCGGCGGAGCAGTGTATATTGAGTGGTTCCCATGTGGCCATGATGCTTATGGTAGCTCCTTTGGGCACGGTGGCTATTGCGGCCAACTCCTTTGCTATTACGGCAGAGTCTCTGTGCTATATGCCAGGAATGGGCATTGCCATTGCGGCAGTGACCTTGGTGGGGCAGAGTATCGGTGCCCGTAAGCCGGATTTTGCCCGGGGCTTTGCCAAGTTTTCCGTGGCAGTGGGCATGGTGACCATGGGTTTGTTGGCCTTATTGATGTATATAGTGGCCCCATATGTATTTGCTTTTTTGACTCCGGTGGCAGAAGTCCAGGAAATGGGTACGGAAATTCTTCGTATAGCCTTATATGCAGAAGGTTTTTTTGCCATTCCAATAGTTGGGGCTGGTGCCCTGCGGGGGGCTAGGGATACCTTCTACCCCAGCCTGATTAATTTAGCCAGTGTGTGGGGGATTCGCATACCATTGGCCTATTTTTTGGTAAGTCAGAATGGAATTCACGGTATTTGGTGGGCCATGTGTATTGAATTGTATGTACGGGCATTATTGTTTGCACTGCGGTTATACAAGCAAAAATGGAACAACAGGGGGAGCATGGAGTGAAATATGATTTTGACACGGTGATAAACCGGCGCAACACCAATTCCTTAAAATGGGATGTGGCGGAAAATGAGCTGCCCATGTGGGTGGCAGATATGGATTTTCCGGTAGCCAAGCCCATTTTGGAGGCAATTCAAAGTAAATTGCAGGTGGGTGCGCTGGGCTATTCCATTATTCCTGCCGGCTGGAATGAAGCCTATGTCAGCTGGTGGCAAAGGCGGCATAATTTTACCATGGAGCCTGATTGGCTGATATTCACCACCGGGGTTTTACCGGCAATTTCTTCAGCAGTACGTAAGCTTACCACCCCTGCGGAGAAGGTGCTTATTCAGACACCGGTATATAATAATTTCTTTAATTCTATTGTGAACAATGGACGGGTGGTGGTGGAGAGCCCTTTAAGGTATGATGGCAAGGATTATTCCATGGATTTTGAGCAGCTGGAGCAGGATTTATCTGACCCTCAGGTGAGTCTGATGGTGCTGTGTAATCCCCAAAATCCTTCCGGGCATTTGTGGTCCAGCTATGAGCTGTTTAAGGTGGGGGAGTTGTGCCAGAAATATAATGTGACAGTAATTGCCGATGAAATACACTGTGATTTAACGGATCCAGGTAAGGAATATGTGCCCTTTGCCTCAGTGTCAGAGGTATGTCGGGATATTAGCGTTACCTGTATCGCTCCTACCAAGACCTTTAATATAGCTGGGGTTAATTCTGCAGCGGTAATGGTGCCCAATAAATTTCTGCGGCACAAAATGTGGCGGCAGCTGAATACTGACGAAGTGGCAGAGCCGAATATAATCGCCATGGAAGCTACCGTAGCGGCTTTTAATAAAGGTGAAGAATGGCTGGATCAGCTACGGGACTATATATACGAAAATAAAAAGCTTTGTCAGGAATATATTGAACAGAATATTCCTGAGATATATCTGGTACCATCGGAGGCAACATATCTTTTATGGCTGGATTGTTCCCGGTTTTGTGATAATTCCGTTGAACTGGCGGAATATATACGGCAGAACAGTGGATTGTTTTTGTCGGAGGGAGCTGAATATGGTCAGGTTGGCAAACAGTTTTTGCGCATAAATATTGCCTGTCCAAGGTCGGTGCTGAAGGATGGATTAAGTCGCTTGGAAAAAAGTGTTAAGGACTATTTAAAAAAGTAGTAAAGCTTCATTACAGGATGTTCAGCGGAGGTAGTCTATGAACAATCAGGATAGTAAACGAATTACTGTTGAAGCCAAATTAAATAATTTAAGCAAGGTAAATGACTTTGTGGAGACCTTCTTGCAAGAACTGGAATGTTCCCCTAAGGTACAAATGCAATTGGAGCTGGTGGTGGAAGAAATATTTTCCAATATCGCCAATTATGCTTATGGGGATGAGGCTGGTAATGTGATTATTGAAGGTAAACTGGAGGATGATGCCGCCAAAATCAGGCTGAGGTTTATGGATAAGGGAACTCCTTACAATCCATTAGAGCAGCCGGAACCCGATGTAAATAAAGGAATTGATGAACGGCCAATTGGCGGACTGGGGATATTTTTGGTTAAGAAAAATGTGGATGATATTACCTATCAGCATGAAGATGGGCAAAATATCCTGACTATAGTAAAGACGCTGTAGTGGGGGACCCCATCCGTCAGCCTCTAAAAGACACCGACGGAGCTTTGCTCC
>CACZYN010000091.1 GCA_902785445.1 uncultured Anaerovibrio sp. | reverse complement strand
TTTACTTTCAACTAGTGTACTAGCACTGATGCAAGTATGCATACTGCTCTGGTGTCAGCTCGTCGATCTCAACGCCCATAGCTGCCAGTTTAATCTTGGCAATCTTTTGGTCCACTTCCTCTGGCAATACATATACCTTATTCTCCAGCTTATCGTGATTTTCAATAATGTGGAGAGCCGAGAAGAACTGTACGCCCCAGGACAGATCCATTATTTCTGCAGGATGTCCGTCACCACAGGCCAGATTTACCAAACGTCCCTCACCCAACAGATAAAGCTTCTTGCCATCGGCGAATTTAAATTCCTCAATGCCTTCCTTTACCTGAGTGCGGGACTCCGTCATAGCTTCCAGCTCCGGAATATTAATTTCCACGTCAAAGTGGCCGGAATTACACATTACGGCGCCATCCTTCATAGAGGCAAAATGCCGCTCTCTGATAACATCCTTGTCCCCGGTCAGGGTCAGGAAAATATCACCAATCTTGGCAGCCTCATCCATTGGCATTACACGGAAACCATCAAAAATAGCTTCAATGGCCTTAATTGGGTCCACTTCAGTAATGACTACATTAGCTCCCAGACCTTTGGCCCGCAAAGCACCGCCCTTACCACACCAGCCATAGCCGGCAATAACCACTGTCTTACCGGAAACAATCAAATTAGTAGCCCGCATAATACCTTCCCAGGTGGACTGGCCTGTACCATAACGGTTATCAAACAGGTACTTGCAATAAGCATCATTGGCTGCCATCATTGGGAACTCCAGCTTGCCAGCGGCCTCCAGGGCCTTATCGCGAAGAACACCGGTGGTGGTTTCCTCAGAGCCGCCAATAATCTTTGGCAATAACTCCCGACGGTCATTATGGAGACGATAAATCAGGTCACCGCCATCATCCATAATAATATCTGGCTCGCAATCCAGGGCCATATCAATATACTTATCGTATTCTTCCATGGTGCAGCCATGATGAGCAAATACTGTTACCCCGGACTCCACCAATGCCGCACACACATCGTCCTGGGTGGACAATGGATTGGAAGCTGTAGCAATAACCTCCGCTCCGGCATTTTTTAATACAATAGCCAAATAAGCTGTTTTGGCCTCCAAATGCATGGTCATTACCATACGCTTACCAGCAAATGGCTTGGAAACTGAATATTCATCATTAATTGCCTTCATAACTGGCATAAAATTCTTTACCCAGTTAATTTTATCATGTCCAGAAGGTGCTAATTTAATGTCTTTGATTTTTGATTCCATAATACGCCTCCTAAAAATTCAATAGTCATGCCAATATCTAATTATACCATAATATCTTATATCATAACACCTTTCCTGCCAAATCCCGCAGGAAAAGACAATCTGCCACGCTCAGTCGCATAGGGGTAATGGTGATATGACCGGAGTTACACAGAGTAATATCCGCATCAGGGGTATTTCCCTCGTCGATAATATCTCCCTCCACCATGAAATACATGCGACCGTCCTCAGAGGTGCGCGGAATATAGGCATTTTCGTAGTCACGAACTCCCTGACGGGCCCAATGCCATTTAAAGTCCTCATGGAAGGCCTTGGGGAAATTTATATTAAAGAATATTTTATCCTTACTTAATGCCAATAACTCCGGCAGCTTCTTCGCCAACTCCTGCGCTACCATATCAAAGGTAATACTGGCATTATAATCCAAAGAAACAGCCAGGGAACTAATCTTATGAATATAGCCCTCTCTAGCTGCCCCCACCGTACCAGAATAAATCAAATCTGTCCCCAAATTGGAGCCGTTATTGATACCTGAAATCACCAAATCAGGATACTTTTCCGGCTTATGACCTAACAGGCCTTCCAAATACAGCTTTACGCTGTCCGCCGGGGTACCAAAAACACTGTAGGCCTCAACACCATAGGCATCAGCCAAAGGCTGGTATTTGTCCACATAAATAGGCTGTCCCACGGTAATAGCATGAGCCTTGGCACTCTGCTGAGTAGCCGGGGCGGCCACCACCACCTCATAATCCTTATGCAAGGCCTTTACCAAAGCCTCAATTCCCGGAGACTGCACCCCATCATCATTGCTGATAAGAATCTTCATAACTTATTCCTTCTTCATTTTTTAAAAAAAGCAGGCTGGAAAATTCCAACCTGCCACAATTCATAATGGTGACCCACCGGGGACTCGAACCCCGAACCTGCTGATTAAGAGTCAGATGCTCTACCAATTGAGCTAGTGAGTCATTTGCAGATACCTTCGTATCTCACAACAGGATTTATTATACCGATTTAATATCCCCTTGTCAACATATTTTTCCACACTAACAGTCAATTCCATTCACAAGTAGTGGACGGCTGTCTATAGCACGAGTCCCGTCACTAAAACTTTTACTTGCCCTTAACAGTTCCCTGCCTTGACATAAGGTCTATATGTCTTCAAAGATATTTTTAATATAATCCTCTCCCAGGGCCTTCTTGCATTTCTCCACCATTGGCTGCAACAGCTCCAGAGCGCTGTCCCTGTCCTTGGCTGCTGCTGTTACCCGAATAAGACAGCCATCCTCTTTGGCATAGGTAGCTACTGTTGGATTCTCGTTATCGCACAAGTCACCCAGTCGTTCAGCACAGGGTCCTTCCCCCACTATGGTAATTGGTGCCACATCCTTGCTTATCATTTTTATATTTATGGAAACAAATACCTTATCACTGAATTGCTTAAGATATGGCAGGGCATATTCTTCAAACATGGGCTGCATTTCCTTTGGTGGCCCAGGAAACAGCAGACAATACTTGCCATTATGTTCCATGATGCAGCCTGGAGCAGTGCCATGATGATTATACATAATTATGGCTTCCTTAGGTACATAAGCCTGCTTTTTTTGACTGTCAGTAAATTCGGTAAAGCCAAGGCGGGTCATGCGTTCTTTCATCATCCCCCATGCCTCTTCATCCAGCACAACTTCCTTATTAAAATACTCCATCAGCATTTCCTTGGTTAAATCATCCTTGGTTGGTCCCAAACCACCAGTGAGAATAACCATATTTCCCCGACTGTAGGCCACATCCAAAGCCGCCTTGATTCTGTCCGGGTTATCTCCTACCACCGTCTGATAATAGCAATCCAGTCCCAACTTGGACAATTGTCTGGACAGATACTGCGCATTGGTATTTACAATATTACCCAATAACAGTTCTGTGCCAACACTGATTAACTCCACTACCATACTATTCATCTCCCCAATTCATCTATCATCATTTGGTATTTCGTTGACGGAAAACATGGGGGCTGCAACCCCTGTACAGCTTAAAGGCCTTGCTGAAATGACTAGGATTGGAAAAGCCGCAAACCAGCCCGATGGAAAGAATAGACTCCCCAGACTCCAATAGCATTTCTTCCGCCACCTGCAACCGATAATTCTGCAAATATTGTCGTGGTGACATGCTAAAGATGGACTGGAAACAACGTTGGGCCTCCCGTTCACTTATTCCCGCATGAAAAGCTAATTTCTCAATAGTAATAGGCTCTCCATAATGGCTGTGAATATAGTCTACCATTACCTTCGTCCGTTCCATTTGCGGGGTAGTATACTGAATCATGGAAGCTGTAGGATGGTCACTCAATATGGCCAGAGCCTTGGACACATGATAACGCAAATCCAGCTCATAACCAAAATTTTCTCCTTGCACCGCCAAACAGGCTTTCTTGATCCGTGTTATAACATCCCGCTCCCGTTTTATATTCATATGCAAATATTTACCGGAAAACAACTCATCAGTAATAATCGGCTGCACATATTTTTTATAAAACACATTGGCCACACCGCCACTTATGAGCTTATCATCAAAAACGATACAGTATAGCTGACAGCTATCCCCCTCCAGCCTGTAGCGGTGCAATACCCGGGAATTACAGAAAAATCCTTCTCCTTCCGGCACAATAGCCCGCTTACCGGCATATTCCACTACTGCCTTTCCTGAGGCAACATACATAAATTCCAATTCCCGGTGCCAATGCCAAGGCAAAGATTGAATACCACCCTTTTTCCACTCAATACAATAAACACTACATGGAAACAGGGGATTTTCATGCATTTGCTCTTTTTCTTTATCAGCCGCTATGCGGATTGTCGTCATTTTCTGGATCATTTTATTAGCTCTTTTCTGTCGGACATAGAACTTTTCTTGTCACTGCCTTTGCCGTATTCGCTGCTATAATGGCTATGATTATCTGCATGTAATAGTTAAGGAACTATTAGGATAATTATACAGTGTTGCTAAAAATTAATCCATTAGTTTAATTAGTTGATGTTATACATTTTTGTCGTAAATAGAACATTTTTTGTCTGATATAGGGCAGAAAGTCATTTTATGGCAATATATACTATATTCAAATTAAAGAAGAAACAATTGCTAGCAAGGAGGGATTTTCCATGAAAGCAGTACTTAGACTTTCCGGTTTAGAGCGTTTGTTGATGAATGTTAACACTCATCATGCCAGCTTCTTGGAGGGAGAAGAATTCCACTACTCCAAAGAAGATGAAGCCAGCTATCGCATGCATATCCATGAATTGCGCATTGGAACCTTTGCCGCATTGATGGCAGCCACTGCTCTGGCTATTTGTCTCTAATACTTAAATTAATTACCATTCAAACAAGAATATATTCCCACCCCCTCTTATTTCGGATAATATTCAAGAAAACGACGGGATTGCTTTATGAATTAACATAGAGCAATCCCGTTTGTTTTTTATTAATATTGAAAAATAGGGAACTTTTGTATAAAATATTATAATAAAAGTTCCCTATGGAGGATTATCTCATGACTCAATTTGATAATATTCAAAATTTACTACAGGAAAAGGCAGATTATCAGGCAAGATTAAATCTTATTCCCTATGATGGTTCACCTGAAATAAAGAAAAATGGTAAGGGAAAATATCTTTATATCAGAAAACGAGTTGGTAGTCGACTAACTTCAACGTATGTAGATACCTATTCAGATGACTTGTATCAATTGTTATTGCGTAGCACTAGGGAAGCCAGAAATTTAAAGAAGCAAATCAGGAGGGTTGATAGGGAGCTTGCTGCCTGTGGCTATATCAAGACAGAGCTTTCGGCTGAAATAGTAAATAATCTGGATTTTGCCCGTGCTAATATGAAATCCAATATATATGATCAGGCAATATTGGAAGGGGTAGCCACCACTTTTCCCCAGACCGAGGAAATAATCGAAAACGGTACTGTTAATGGAATGAAAGCTGATGATGTACAAAAAATTTTAAATTTAAAACATGCCTGGGAATTTATTCTCGATGAGGATGTTATACAAGCTGACAGTAATTACCATTTACTTTGTCACATTGCTAAATTGATTAATGAAGGATTTTTCCATAATGGTGGACGGCTGCGAGGGGTCCCAGTAACTATAGGTGGAACTCAATACATTCCACCTATACCAATCGAGGAACAGGTTATTGAAAATATCAATGCTATAATTAACGATGATAGCCCAGGAATTGATAAGGCAATAGAACTATGTATGTATTGTATGCGTACCCAAGTGTTTCTTGATGGCAACAAACGTGCAGCAGTAATATTTGCCAATCATTTTATGATTGCCCATGGGTTAGGGCTTCTGGTTATACCGGAAAGCCATGTTTCTGACTTCAAAAATAAACTTATTAAATATTATGAGAGTGCGAACATAATGGAAATAAGTTTGTTTCTAAAGGAAAAGTGCTGGAAAAAATTATAAAAAAATCATGCTTATTATAAAGGTTTAACTCTCTATATAAAATTCACCAAAAAAACCATAACTTACTTTCACTTCTGTCGTTCAAAGAAAGATGAGATGTTGTTAATGGAAAATGAAAAATATGACATTATAACTGGCGAAAGGCTACTTAGGGACGTTCGTGAAGTTACAATAACCTATCAAGGACATAGCAAAATATTTCCCATGCCTGGTTGGTATCCAGATAACAATAACGAAGGAACTTTTACAGATGAGGATATGAAAACTTATGATCGAGCTTTAAATCAATTAAAGGCAGAAACAGATAATTAATTTTTGCCTACTGACATTCGTACAAATTAAAATAGGGAACTTTTTGATTACTAATCCATCAAAAAGTTCCCTATTATTTTCATTAAATTAGAACTTATAGTTGAAGTTCAACATAACAGTCAGTGGTGCACAATAGTAATCAGAGGAAGAATTTGATGTGCGATCACGACGGCTAAGAAGGTTATCAATCATCAGACTGAGTTCATTGTGATTATCTGGCGTGTAAATGAAGTTCAGGCTGGAAAGGAGATACGGCTTAACCGGCTCATTTACCTGGGACTGGGACTGATAACGGCCTGCCATGTAAGTAAAGTTCAGATTGGACTTAAATTTCTTGTACTTGTAGCCTACACCACCATCAAGCTGAATTTTGCCATAAACCCGTTCCCACTTGCCTTGCATATCCAGTTTCTTAACGCTATCACTCTTGCTCTGTGGATTCTGCCAAGTAATGCCATAATTGTAGCTCCACTTGTCGCCTGCATCAATCTTGCAGGACAACTCAATACCTGTATTGCGGAAATCCACATTGTTATACTGGTACTGCTTAACAGGTTCTTTCTGCCAGCTAGCAGTAATATTATCCTTTACATCAATATGGAACAAAGCAGCCTTCCAGGAATGTGCACCATGATTCTGCTTCCAACCCAATTCGTAATTTATACCCTTAGCAGGCTTCAAGTCAGGATTTGGAATGGAATAATCCGTCTCCTTGTACATCTCAGAGAAGGTAGGCATCTTGAAGGACTGAGCAATGGAGACATAGAGATTATTCTCCTCATTCATTCTGTGGAGCCAGGAACCGGACATACTGAAATTATTGTAGTTCTGACTCTTATAGGCACCTGTTGTCCAGGTTTCACGGGCACCAAAGGTAACGTTATTCTTCGCATCAAAATCATGCTCAATCTGAGCAAAGGCCGCCCAAACATTTCTGTCAAAATTTGATCTCACACCATCAGAGGTCACGTACGCATCGTAGCTTTCCCGCTCCCCATTGAAACCGGCAGTCAAACTGGTTGTATCATTAAAGTGCCATTTTTTCTGTGCATCGAGTCCATAGGAGGAGTTCTTTTCCTTTGTATGATATGGTGTTCCTTCATACTTGAATTTATCAGTCCATCCCTTGGATTCAACGAAATTGATGTTGTTAAAGATAGCCACTCTCCAGTCATTTTCATGGAAAACAGCCTGCATATTATGGTTGATTGTATTATATCTTCTGCTAAGTGTTCTGCCTTTACAAGCTTAGCTGCTTCCTTACATTCATCGTCAGTCGCGT
>CACZYN010000090.1 GCA_902785445.1 uncultured Anaerovibrio sp. | reverse complement strand
CAGGGTATTAAAAGGGTATTAAACTTTGAGGATGATATTGAAGTTGTTGGTGAAACCGGTGATGGGCAAGAGACACTGGCCAGAACTTTGATGTTGCAGCCGGATATCTTGTTGCTTGACCTCAATATGCCCGGCCTTAATGGCTTGGATGTGGCCAGTCAGCTTCAGTCAACAAAGTGCAATACCAAAATCATTGCCTTGACAATTCATGATAATGATAACTATGTTATTGAAATGATGAAGAATGGTGCCTCTGGTTATTTGTTAAAGGATGTGGAACCAGATATCCTTATCAAGGCTATTCATATTGTACATGATGGTGGAGCGTACATTTATCCGGAACTGGAGGAGCGAATTTTTGGCAAACTGCGGGCGGATGAAAATGTGACGGAAAAGGCCAAGGAATTATGGCGATCTGGTCGGGGTGAGAGGCTGACGAATCGGGAGCTGGATGTACTGGCCTGCATTGCCAAGGGCTTTAACAACCAGGATATTGCCAAGACATTGTTTGTAAGTGAAAAGACCGTGAAGAATCATCTCACGAATATATTCCGTAAGCTTAATGTTAATGATCGGACTCAGGCATTGATTTATGTATTAAAGCATAACATTATGAAGTTGGATTAATGATACTTTTTGGGCCACGGCGCAACCTGCCGTGGCTTTTGTTTTGCCTGTGGCAAAATTTGAACAATTGCGTTATAATCTAAAGGTGAATTGGATTCATTAATTTAAATTGTGTATTGGTGTGGAGAGTATGTATCCAGTAAATCTAAACATGAACCAGCGTCCATGTGCGGTGGTGGGGGGCGGCCGGGTCGCCCAGCGGAAAATAGACCGACTGTTGGTTTCTGGCGCCCGGGTAACCGTTATATCACCGGAGCTAACTGATGAGCTCCGGACCTTGGCAGAGACCGGAAAAATAATATGGAAAAAAAGTACTTACAGCCCAGGTTTGCTGCAAGGCTTTTTTTGTGCCTTTGCGGCCACGGACAATTCAGAGGTGAATCATAAGGTGGCCTTAGATGCCAAGGCTGCTGGTGTGTTGGTGAATGTGGCTTCGGAACCGGAGTTGTGTGATTTTACACTTCCGGCCTTGGTGGAGCGGGGAACGCTCCAGATAGCCGTAAGTACGGAGGGGGCCAGCCCCGGGTTTTCCCGCCTGATAAAACAGGATTTGGCCAAGCGTTACCATGCAGGATTTGGGGAGCTTACCGAATTTTTACGGGACATTCGTCAACAACTAATTACCGAATATGGTGATAGCCAGGAGCGGGAAAAGCTGTGGCGCAAGGTTTTAACCGAGAAAGTATTGAATTTAGTTTTAAACGAGGATTTGGACGGGGCGAAACATGAAATCAGGAATGGAATTAATAGTATTGGGGCTGAACCATCGGACAGCTCCCGTTGAAATAAGAGAAAAATTCTGCCTGGCACCTGAGGTAATAAAAAAAGGCCTGGAAAAGCTGGATGATTATGAACTTTTACAGGAGGCAGTGGTGTTGTCCACCTGTAATCGCAGTGAGATTTACGCTGTGGTGCCTCGGGGCTGTGGTAATACCTTGGCCAGTTTTTGGGCCGATTTGAATAATACGGAATGTACTAAGGAGTTTTTTCAGCAATACACTTATCGTTACACAGATGAAGAGTGTGTAAAACACTTGTTGCGGGTTACCGCCAGTTTGGATTCTTTGGTCATCGGGGAGGGGCAGATACTCAGCCAGGTGAAGCATGCCTATGCTATTGCCCAGTCTGCGAACGCCACGGGAACTTTGCTGAATTTGCTGTTTAATCGGGCTATAGCCACGGGAAAACGAGTACGGACAGAAACCCGCATTGCCTATAACGCCGTGTCGGTGAGTTATGCGGCGGTGGAATTGGCCCGGGAGAAGCTGGGGGATTTGACTGACTGCCGGGTGCTGCTCTTTGGGGCAGGAAAAATGGCAGAGCTTACCGCAACGAATCTTATGGCGCAGGGACTAAAGTCGTTATACGTGGCCAATCGGCATCTGGAACGGGCCCAGGAATTGGCTGACCAATATGGCGGTGAGGCCGTGGAATGGCCCGCTGTTTATGGCCTGCTGGGTTCCATGGATATTGTGATAACCTCCACCGGGGCCCCACATTATGTAATTCATAAGGGAGAGGTAATGCATGCGGTGGCTTCCCGACCAGAAAAGCCCTTGGTGCTTATTGATATTGCTGTACCGCGGGATGTGGAACCATCCGTTGGAGACTTGCCAGATATTTCCCTGTATAATATTGACGACTTGAAGGCTGTGGTGGACGATAACCTTCAGGAGCGCCAACGGGAAGCTTTGATTGCCGAAGGGATAATTAAGGAAGAGGTAGAAGGGCTCATGGAACGCTTCACCTACCTGTCCATGCAACCGGTAATGAGCCAGCTGTCGGATAAGGCAGAATTTATCCGGCGTAAGGAATTAAAACGGGCTATGCGTAAGCTGCCGGATATAAGTGAAGAGGAATATCGGGTCATTGAGAAAATGACCCATATGATTGTGCGGAAAATGCTCAGGGATCCTATGCGAATGGTGAACAAAACAGCCGGAACATCCCGGGAGAGATTATTGAAATTTGCTATCCGCAAGCTGTTCAAATTGCAGGAGGAGGCAATTGATGAGTAGGAATAGACTGGTAATTGGCACCAGAAGCAGTCAACTGGCTTTGTGGCAGGCTGATTATATTGCCAGCAAGCTGGGAGAAAAATATCCTCATTTGACCATAGAGAAGAAATTAATGACCACCCAGGGAGACAAAATTCTGGATGCTCCGCTGGCTAAGATTGGTGGCAAGGGACTGTTTACCAAGGAATTGGAAAACGCCATGCTATCAGGGGAAATTGATTTGGCGGTGCACAGTCTGAAGGATATGCCCGTGGAAGTACCGGCGGGATTGCAGATATCCGCCATTACCAAGCGGGAGGATCCCGGGGATGTGTTGGTAAGTCCCAAGTACAAGTTGTTCAGCCAACTGCCCCAGGGGGCCAAGGTCGGCACCTCCAGTCTGCGGCGCAAAGCCCAGCTGTTAAGTGTACGCCCTGATCTGCATATTTGCGATTTGCGGGGAAATGTGAATACCCGCTTGCGGAAATTGGAAGAGGAGAATTTTGACGGCATAATTTTGGCAGCCGCCGGACTTAAGCGACTGGGCTTTGGCGATCGTATTACGGATATTCTGGACAAGGAAGTGTGCCTTCCAGCGGTTGGCCAGGGGGCTTTAGCAGTGGAGACCCGGGCTGATGACCAAGAGATTAACGATTTGGTGGACTTTCTTAACGATTGTAACACGGTAATATGCACCACGGCTGAACGTTCTTTCCTGAATCGGGTACAGGGGGGCTGTCAGGTGCCAGTAGGAGTATACGGTACCATGCAGCAAGCTGTCCTTAAGGTGGAGGGGATAATTGCTTCTCTGGATGGGAGTAAGATATATAGAGACTACATGCTGGGGCAGCCTGAGGAGGCTTATGCCTTGGGACAGCAGCTGGCGGACCGGCTTTTGGAGGCTGGGGGGCGAACTGTGCTGGCAGAATTAGGCATAGAATTATAGAAAACAATAATAGCGGGAAGACTTTTCGGCTTCATCGCTTCGTCCAAATCATCATGTACTATATATTCGGCTTCTTCCATATGCGGCAGAGCCGCACATACATCGAGGCATTCGTGTATTTCGTACCCATGATGAGTCTACGACACGGACTCCGCTCTTGCAGGCTAAAAAGTTTCCCCGCTTTAAATGAGATTGGCAAGAAAATGGAAGACGGCAGAACTTCGTCCTTGTGGAGGGGAAAAGTTTTCCCGTCTGTAAGTATAATTAAAATGTAAGGAGACCTATATGGCAGGAAAAGTATTTCTTGTAGGCGCCGGTCCGGGAGACTATCGCCTCTTAACCATAAAGGCAGTGGATTGCCTGAAAATAGCTGATACGGTGGTGTACGACCGCTTAGCTGATCCAAGGATTTTGCAATATGCACCCCAGGATGCCGAATATATCTATGTGGGCAAAGCCTCCAGTCAGCACACCATGACCCAGGACAAGATTTGTCAGCTGTTGGTGGATCTGGCGAAAGAGGGCAAGACTGTAGTGCGCCTCAAGGGGGGCGACCCCTTTGTTTTCGGTCGCGGTGGTGAGGAAGCTCTGTTGCTGAAGGAAAACAACCTGCCTTTTGAGATTGTGCCGGGAGTTACCTCGGCCATTTCGGTGCCGGCCTACGCGGGAATTCCGGTTACCCATCGGGGAATAGCCGCTTCCTTTTCCGTAATAACTGGTCATGAGGACCCTACCAAGGAAACTTCGGATATTAATTGGCCCCAGCTGGCCCAGGCAACGGACACGCTGGTTTTCCTTATGGGGGTAGCCAATTTGCCAAAGATTACTGCCCAGCTCATTGAACATGGACGACCAGCCACTACCCCTGTCGCCATTATTCGTTGGGGTACCAAGTTGAAGCAGCAGGTATGGACCAGTACCTTGGCGGAGGCGGCCGATATGGCTCAACGGGAAAACATTAAGCCACCATGCATTTTTCTGGTGGGTGAGGTGGTAAAACTTCGACAGAATTTGGCCTGGTTTGACAATGTGGCCATGAAGCCGCTATTTGGCAAGAAAATTTTGGTGACTCGGTCCCGGGCCCAGGCCTCCAAGTTAACCCGCCAATTGGAGGAGTTAGGGGCAGAATGTATTGAGGCCCCAGCTATTTCCCTTAAGGCCCCGGCCGATGCATATCGGTCCTTGGACAAGGCCCTGGGGGATATTGATAAATATAATTGGCTGATTTTCACCTCCACGAATGGTGTGGAACATTTCTGGCAGCGCTTGGAAAAAGCTGGTAAGGACGCCCGGGCATTGGCCAGCGCCAAGCTTTGTGCCATTGGCTCGGCCACGGCAGAAGCCCTAAAACAACGTGGCTTGATAGCCGATGTAGTTCCTGATCGTTATCAGGCGGAGGGGATTATTGATGCCCTAAAGGATATGATTAAGCCGGGTATAAGGGTTCTTATTCCAAGAGCAGCCCAGACCCGGGCAATTTTGCCGGAGGCCCTGCGTAAAGCCGGAGCAGAGGTAGATGTGGTACCGGCTTATGAGACGGCTATAGGGGAAGGAAATAGTGAGGAAATCCGCCAGGAATTGCAGAAGGGCAATATTGATGCGATAACCTTTACCAGCTCTTCTACAGTGACCAATTTCCTGCAACTTTTGGGGGGAGACGCCAGTCTTCTTAATAAGGCCAAGCTGTGTGCCATTGGCCCGATTACGGCGGAAACCATGAGGAAAAACGGCCTGTCTGTTAGTGCGGAGGCCGCTGAATATACCATTGATGGGCTGGTGGAGGCCCTGAAGGAGGCATTTTGATGATTGAGCAGAAGCTGCGCCCGCGTCGTATGCGTGTCAATGAACAGGTACGGTCCATGGTAAGAGAGACATCCCTTGCGGCCAAGGATTTTGTCTACCCAATGTTTGTTATTCCCGGGGAAAATAAAAAGGAAGCCATAGACAGTATGCCAGGCTGTTATCGCTACTCGGTGGATTTGGCGGTGGAGCTGGCCAAGGAGATTTATGCACTGGGAATTCCGTCAGTGGAGGTTTTTGGCCTGCCAGAATATAAGGATGAGATTGGTTCCAGCGCCTGGGATATGAATTCCCCGGTTCAGCGGGCTATTAAGGCCATCAAGGAAGCTGTGCCTGAGCTGGTTATTATCGGGGATGTGTGCCTGTGTCAGTATACCAGTCATGGCCATTGCGGCCAGCTGTGCGGGCATTATGTGGATAATGATGCAACCCTGAAGCTGCTGCAAAAGGTGGCAGTTAGCCAGGCTCAGGCCGGGGCTGACATCATTGCCCCATCAGATATGATGGACGGCCGGGTGGCGGCTATTCGGGAGGCACTGGACGAAAATGGCTTTATAAATGTTTCCATTATGTCCTATGCGGTGAAGTACGCCTCTGGTTACTACGGTCCCTTTAGGGATGCGGCAGATTCGGCACCACAGTTTGGGGATCGTCGGGCCTATCAGATGGATCCGGCTAACAGCCGGGAGGCTTTGAAGGAAGTGGAATTGGATTTGGCCGAGGGGGCGGACATCATTATGGTGAAGCCGGCTTTGGCCTATATCGAGATTATTGCCAAGGATCGTGAGAGGATTAATCGACCAGTGGCCTGCTATAATGTCAGCGGTGAATATGCCATGGTAAAGGCTGCAGCGGCCAATGGCTGGATTGATGAGAAACGTATTGTGCTGGAAACCCTTACGGGTATGAAACGGGCCGGGGCGGATATTATTATTACTTATCACGCAATTGATGCCGCGAAATGGCTTATGGAATAACTAAAGTTTTTCAGGGGAGATAATTATGCTAAATTTGGAAAAGTCAGCGGCCGCATTTGCCGAGGCCAAGAACTTGATGCCAGGGGGCGTTAATAGTCCGGTGCGTTCCTATCGGAATGTGGACTGCAACCCGCCCTTTATTGAACGGGCAGAGGGCAGCCATATTTTTGATATTGATGGCAATGAATACATAGACTATGTTGGTTCCTGGGGACCTATGGTGGTAGGCCATGCCCATCCTCAGGTGGTTAAGGCTTTGCAGGAAGCAGCCACTCGGGGGACCAGCTATGGTGCCCCTACCCTAATTGAAAGCGAGTTGGCTAAGCTGGTCATGGAGGTGTATCCTTCCATTGAAGTTATTCGTATGGTAAACTCCGGTACGGAGGCTACCATGAGTGCCTTGCGTTTGGCTCGGGGCTTTACGGGGCGCAATAAGATTTTGAAATTCATCGGTTGCTATCATGGTCACAGCGATAGTCTGCTGGTAAAGGCCGGTTCTGGTCTGGCCACCTTTGGGGTTCCGGACAGTCCAGGGGTTACCCCAGGCACGGCCAATGACACGATTACCATACCATTCAACGATTTTGCAGCCTTTACTGAGGTTATGGAAAAGAGCGGCCAGGAGATTGCGGCAGTTATTGTGGAACCAGTGGCGGGGAATATGGGGCTGGTATTGCCAAAACCAGGTTATCTTGACCTTTTAAGAAAGCTCACCAAGGAAACTGGTTCTCTCCTGATTTTTGACGAGGTGATGTGTGGCTTCCGGGCTTCCTTGGGTGGTGCCCAGAAGGCTTATGCTGTTAAGCCGGATCTCACTTGCCTCGGCAAAATTATCGGGGGCGGTTTGCCAGTGGCGGCCTACGGCGGTCGGCGGGATATTATGAATTACATTGCCCCAGCTGGTCCAGTGTATCAGGCGGGTACCCTGTCCGGCAATCCACTGGCCATGACAGCTGGCTTGGAGACCTTGAAGATTATTACTGCAGAGCCAGAGCCAGGTGAGCCGGATTACAGTCGTGTTCTCACCATTAAAACCAAGAAACTGGTGCTGGGT
>CACZYN010000089.1 GCA_902785445.1 uncultured Anaerovibrio sp. | reverse complement strand
GATGAAGAAATCGAGCTATTGATTGAGCATGCTGATGGGGAACAGGAGCTGCTGGAATTTGATAAGGATTACGATGAAGAGCTGGGGGTAGAATTTGAATCTGCAGTTTTTGATGGTATTCGTCGTTGTGCTAATAATTGCTATTTCTGCTTTGTGGATCAGGTGGCACCGGACATGCGGGAAAGCCTGAACATAAAAGATGATGATTATCGTATGTCTTTTTTGTACGGCAATTTTATTACCATGACCAATATGGGGGAAAATGATTTTAAGCGAATTGAGCAATATCATTTATCACCTTTGTTTGTGTCGGTTCAGTGCACTAATCCCCAGTTGCGGTGTGAAATGCTCAGATGTAAAACAGCAGGCAATTTGGCGGCCCAGCTGGATAGATTAGCTAAGGCTGATGTGCAATATCATACCCAGATTGTCCTGTGCCGGGATCTTAATGACGGGCTAGAACTGGATCGATCCATCCGGGATATTTTGGCCCGTAAGCCCCACGCCTTATCCATGGCCATCGTGCCAGTGGGACTGACCAAATTCCGTAAGGATTGTTATCCCCTTCAGGGCTTTGATAGGGAAAGTGCTGCCCGGGTAATAGACCAGGTGGAGTTTTTCCAAAAGCAGGAAAGGGAAAATACGGGTCGAACTTTTATATATTTAGGGGATGAGTTTTATTTTTTGGCTGGGAGAGAAGTTCCCCCGGCGGAAAATTATGATGGATTTCCTCAGTTGGATAACGGTATTGGCTTAGCCAGAAACTTTATGGAGGAATTTGCCGCTGCCAAGGAAAAGACAGGCCAGGGGCCGCTGCGGGGATACGAAAACAAACTTCGCTTGGCTGTGGTGACTGGAACGGCAGTTGCCCCGATGTTTGAAAAATTGGCGGCAGAGCTTTCCGTAGGAAATCTTACAGTGCAGGTAGTACCAGTACCTAATAATCATTTTGGTACCACTGTTAACGTGTCTGGACTGCTTACTGCCCATGATATGAAAAGTACCCTTGAGACCATAAAAGAACCGTTTGATGGAATATTAATCCCAGAGTCCTGCCTGCGGGCCGGGGATAATATATTTTTGGATGATGTAACTTTACAGGAATTTTGCGGCTGGTTTGACTGTCGGGTGGAAACAGTCGGCGGTGGGGAAGATTATTACCAGGCGTTGACAGATTATACCAGTTATCAGGGTGTAACCGGAGAAGAAGCTGTTTATATGTGGCAGAGCAATGCAGCTTATACCAAGCGAGGAGGCGATAGAAATGAGTAAGCCGATAGTAGCTATTGTGGGACGGCCTAATGTAGGCAAATCAACATTATTTAATCAGATAGGAAAACGGCGGGTATCTATTGTGGATGATATGCCAGGAGTTACCCGAGATCGTATATATATGGATGCCGAATGGCTCAATCATACCTTTACAATGATTGATACTGGTGGTATTGAGTTTGATGACAGTGACCAGATATTGCGTTCCATGCGGTATCAGGCCCAGCTGGCCATGGATGAGGCCGACGTAATCGTGTTTGTGGTAGATGGCCGGGCTGGTCTTACCTCGGCGGATGAAGAGGTTGGTCATATACTTCGGGCAGCCAAGAAGCCGGTTATTTTGGCTGTAAACAAGGTGGATAGCCAGCAGCTGGAAGCGAACATTTACGAATTCTATAATTTGGGCCTGGGGGATCCAATGGGAATTTCGGCCTCAAATGCCTTGGGATTGGGTGATCTGCTGGATGCCATAGTTGAAGCCTTCCCAGAAACCAGTGGCGAGGACAAGGAAGCTGATGAAATCAGTATTGCGGTTATCGGACGTCCTAATGTGGGAAAATCTTCAATAGTAAATGCCCTCATTGGTGAGGAACGGGTAATTGTAAGTGATGTGGCCGGTACAACCCGGGATGCCATTGATACCCATTTTGTAGCTGATGGAATAAAGTTTATGCTCATTGATACGGCGGGAATGCGCCGTAAGGGCAAGATTGAGGAAGCTGTGGAACGTTATAGTGTTATGCGTTCTCTTAGAGCGGTGGACAGAGCAGATGTTGTTCTGATGGTAATTGATGCCTTTGAGGGTATTACTGAGCAGGACAAAAAAATAGCCGGCTATGCCCATGAATCCGGTAAGGGCGTAATTATCATTGTAAATAAATGGGATATATTCCCAAACAAGGATGATAAGTCCACACTGCGGTTTACCGAGGACCTGCGGGGTGAGTTAGGCTTTTTACAGTATGCACCGGTATTATATACTTCGGCCTTGACCCATCAGCGTATCAGCCGTATAACAGAGTTGGTTAAATACGTGGCAGATCAGCAGTCCATGCGTATTCAGACCAGTGTACTTAATGAACTGATTCGGGATGCAGTTTCGGTTAATCCACCACCATCCCATCGGGGAAAACAGTTGAAAATATATTTCATGACTCAGGCAGATATTCAGCCACCACGGTTCATTATATTTGTTAATGATCCGGAGTTGATGCATTTTTCCTATTTGAGATTTATTGAAAACCGTCTGCGGGAAAGTTTCGGGTTTGAGGGTACTCCTCTTAAACTTATCGTCCGGGGGAGAAAGGAAGAGGATGATCTATGATGGTGAATATGGTTATAGCCTGTGTGGCTAGCTATATTATAGGCTCAATTCCCAATGGCCTGATTTTGGGCAAGACCATTTGGGGCGTTGATTTGCGGGAGCATGGCAGCAATAATATTGGGGCAACTAATGCCTGGCGGGTTATCGGCAAAAAGGCCGGAATCACAATTTTTGTGCTGGATATGTTAAAGGGCCTGATTGGTGCCGGACTAGGTATTTTTTATGTAGGGTCTCCTTTAGCCGGCGTATTGTGCGGTATTTTGGCAGTTGTGGGTCATTCCTGGTCTATTTTCCTTAAATTCAAGGGGGGCAAAAGTGTGTCCACAGGTTTAGGCGTTCTGTTGATGCTTATGCCAAAGGTGGCACTTATTGTCTTTTTGGTATGGCTGGCCATTGTTTTTGTAACTTTGTATGTTTCTCTGGGGTCCATAGTGGGGGCAGCTTTTGTACCGATTTTAGCTTATATTTTTAATGAACCGATGGAATATTTTATATTTGGACTTTTGGCAGCTATATTTATAATATATCGCCATAAAGCCAATATTGATCGGCTTCTTCATGGTCGGGAAAACAAGATCAGAGCAGCCAAATAATGTTTATCCCCTATAGACAAACAATAAAATATAATGTTGTTAACGAAAAACTGCTTAGCATTTTATGTAAATGCTATTGTCAACTATGTACATATGGTGCTATAATATCTCTTACATGTAGAAAAATATCCACTTATAGTGTACGGAGGTTATGAGATGACAACAAAAGAAAAAAGCGGTTTTTTTCTGGTACGTGAAGAAATTTTGCCTGAGGCTATCAAAAAGACCATACGGGTCAAGGAAATGCTTAAGCGGGGCGATGCCCGTACCATTAATGAAGCGGTAGAAAAGATGGAACTCAGCCGCAGTGCCTATTATAAATATAAGGACTATGTTTTTCCTTTCTATGAGGCCAGCAAAAATAAGATTGTTACCCTGACCTTTCTTTTGGAACATAAGAAGGGGGTTCTTTCCAGTGTGCTTAATACCATTTCCGGTGATTCAGGCAGTGTATTGACCATCAACCAGGGGATTCCTTTACAGGGCGTAGCCAATGCGACAATTTCCATCGAGACTATGAATTTGTCTGTGGATCTGGAGGCATTACTTGATAAGTTGCGTATGGTGGATGGTGTAAAACGCTTAGAGGTTCTTGGACAGGCCCAAGCCTGAAGGGAGTAGCTGGTATCCTATGAACGGTAAAATTGTAATTGGTATATTGGGCTCCGGTACTGTTGGCTCTGGTGTAGTCGAAGTGTTAAGGGAAAATATGGGGGATATTGTTCAGCGCATTGGTCGTGATATTTCCATCAAGACGGTATTGGTGCGAGATTTATCCAAGAAGCGTTCCAACCTGGATGGTATAAAGCTGACGGATAAAGCTGAGGATATTCTCAATGATCCGGAAATTAATATAGTGGTAGAATTGATGGGTGGATTAAATCCTGCCTTGGATTATATGCTGGCGGCTATGGAGCAGGGCAAGCATGTAATCACTGCCAACAAGGATGTGGTGGCCCAGTTTGGCGAGAAGCTGTTTGCCACGGCGGAAAAGCACCATGTGGAGTTCAAGTTTGAAGCCAGTGTAGGTGGCGGTATTCCAATAATTACGCCTCTGAAGCAATGTCTTACTGCTAACAAAATCAGTTTGATAATGGGTATTGTAAATGGAACCACCAATTACATGCTCACTAAAATGGCTGAGAATGGCAGTGACTATGACGAGGTTTTAAAGGAAGCTCAGGCTAAAGGTTACGCCGAAGCCAATCCTGCTGCGGATGTGGAAGGCTTGGATGCAGCCAGAAAGGCAGCTATCCTTGGCTCGATTGCTTTTAATACCCGAGTTAAGTTGGAAGATGTATCCGTAGAGGGCATCACGGGGATTAAAGCGGCGGATATTGCCTATGCCACTGAGCTTGGCTATGTAATTAAATTGTTGGCCGTGGCCAAGGATTACGGTGATCAAGGGGTCAATGTCCGGGTACATCCGGTATTTTTACCATCAAGTCACCCATTGGCTACGGTAAAGGATGTATTTAATGCCATTTTCCTGCGGGGAAATGCCATTGGCGATGCGATGTTTTATGGTCAGGGAGCAGGCTCTCTGCCAACAGCATCAGCGGTGGTTGCTGATATTATCGCTGTGGCTCGTGATATGGTTATTGGTAACACGGCAGTTACAGGCTGTACCTGTTATAACGATCGGCCAAAATGCCCATTGAATGCCACGGAGTCTTCCTACTATATACGGCTGTTGGTGGACGATGAGCCTGGTGTTTTGGGGGCTATTGCCACAGCCTTTGGCGATAGTGATGTGAGCTTAAAATCCGTTATTCAGACTCGCATGGTAAAAGAGTATGCGGAAATTGTAGCGGTAACTCACGTGGTTAAGCATGAAAAACTGGAAAAAGCTAAGGCACTCTTGCAAAATCTTCCGGTGGTTAGCAAAATTTGCAATATTATTCGTGTGGAAGAGGAATAGTACACCAGGAGGAGATACTGTTGGAGGCAAGAACTGTAAAAATTCGTGTTCCCGGTACTTCAGCTAATTTAGGTGCCGGGTTTGATACTTTAGGAATAGCTTGCTCATGCTATAATGAGCTGGAATTAACTTTATACAAAGATAATCGGTTGGAGATAGAGGTAACCGGTGAAGGGGCTGGCGATATTCCCACTGATGAGCGGAATATTGTATGGCGTTCCATAGTGAAAGTACTGAAACGGCTGGGCTGTAATAAAGAGTTTCTTGGGGCCAGAATTAAAATGCACAATATGGTGCCCTTATCCCGTGGCTTGGGTAGCAGTGCCACAGCTATTGTAGGTGGCATAAAGGCGGCAAACGAGGCTCTGGGGGCTCCCTTGACGGGACAGGATTTGCTCAAAATTGCCACGGATATTGAGGGACATCCTGATAATGTGGCTCCGGCACTGTTTGGTGGTATGACAATCAGTACGGTGAAGAATGGTCAGCCGGAAACCTTCCGCTTTATGCCGCGGCTTAATTTTAAGATGGTGGTGGCAGTTCCAGATTTTTATCTGCCGACCAAAGCCGCCCGGGAAGTGTTGCCGGATAAAATTAGCCGTAGTGATGCGATTTTTAATATAGGTAGTACGGCAATACTGATAGCGGCCTTAATGAAGGGAAGTAAGCGCTTCATCTACAATGCCTTTGAGGATAAAATGCATCAGCCATATCGGGCTGAGCTTATTCCGGGAATGTTTGATGTGTTCCAGGCGGCCAAGGAAGCCGGCGCCATGGGAGCATTTTTAAGCGGAGCGGGACCTTGTCTGATTGCCTTTACTGACAAAAATGAAGCAAGGGTGGGCAAGGCTATGATAGAAGCTTTTGCCCGGCATGATGTAAAGGCGGAATATATGGTGCTTTCAGTGGATGAGGAAGGCGCCAAGGTAATAGGTTAAACGCAGAAGGACTGTATGAGAACAGTCCTTTTTTGCTAAGTTCTGGTAGCGGATGTGGTATATATGACAGAGAAAGAATTTTCAAAACGGGTAATAGAAGCTGGGGGAGCTGCCTATATTGTTGGTGGCTGGGTCCGGGATAAGCTGATGGGTAAAGCACCAAACGACAAGGATTATGTGGTAGTGGGCTTAACCAAGGAACAGTTTAGTGAGACCTTTCCCGAAGCAAAACTGATTGGTAATTCTTTCCCGGTATTTTTGGTGGAAATAGATGGTGTAAAATGTGAAGTGGCCTTTGCCCGAAAGGAATGTAAAGTTGGTACCGGGTACAAGGGATTTGCCGTATCTGTAGAGGACATATCCATTGAGGAAGATTTATACCGCCGGGATACTACAGTAAACAGTATTGCTTTGAATATCGCCACTGGAGATCTGGTGGATCCTTATGGGGGAAAAAGAGATATAGAGGCTGGAGTTTTACGGCCGGTATCTGAACATTTTGCGGAAGATCCGGTGCGGGCCCTGCGGGCAGCCCGGCAGGCTGCCCAGCTGGAATTTACGGTAACGGATGAGCTGATAGGGGCCATGGGAAAATGCCGGGATGAGCTGCAGGATGAACCAGCAGAACGAATTTTTGGCGAGCTAAAAAAAGCACTTAGTACCCGCAAGCCGTCTACTTTCTTTCGGGTGCTGTATCAGGCGGATTTGTTGCAGGAATTGTTTCCGGAGATTTATGCCCTTATTGGTAAAACTCAGCCGGTAGAATTTCATCCCGAGGGGGATGCCTTTAAACATTCCATGAATTTAATGGACAAGGTGGCAGAGTTGACCGATAATCCCGTAGTGATTTTTTCTGGCCTGGTCCATGATATAGGCAAGGGGGTAACTCCGACCAATATGCTTCCCCACCATTATGACCACGAAAAACATGGTCTAACGGTTTTGGCAGAATGGAATAGCCGGGCAAAGTTTCCTAATCAGTGGGTGAAAAGTGCATCACTGGTTATAGAAGAGCATATGCGGGCACCGCTGCTGCGCAAGTCTGGCAAAATAGTTGAGCTGATTATCCTGTTGGATAAAATGAAAAAATACATTGCTCCAGGGGATTTTTGCAAAATTATTGCGGTTGATCATGGTTCCTTACCAGTTTATCTGCAGTATTATGATGATCTGAGGGATAAAATTTTGAGTGTAAATGGCGATATGGCTCCAGCTAATTTGCGGGGGAGGGAAATTGGCCTTTGGCTTAATCAGCAACGGGCCAAGGTGTGTACAGATTGGTTACGGGAAAAGGGCGTTTTGTAAAAAACGCCCTTTTTTGATATAACGAGGTGGAATATGTCTTCCACCTCGTTGCGACACGAAGTTAGTCCCGTTA
>CACZYN010000088.1 GCA_902785445.1 uncultured Anaerovibrio sp. | reverse complement strand
GCCCAGTGGATTACCGCTTACGTCATGCCGCGGCATAAAAAACGGTAGCAGCAAATAATTGCTACTACCGTTAAGGTCTAACTTTATGGGGTCACTACACTTTTTGATTTGCCATTGAATTTTTTGAATTTTTGTGCTAGATATTTGAGTAAGGACAAATGTGCCTCATGGCACAATGAATAAGCAGGGAGGATATGAAAGTGAATACAAGGAAGTATGAAAGTCCACTAGGGGGGGGACATCAGCCTCAATAAAGCCAATAAGGGCAGGGGCTGGAAAGGCTTAAAAGGGCAGGCTGCTTTGGCACTGGCTGTTTCACTGTGGATAGGGGGCAGCGGGGTGGCCTTGGCAGCAGAAGTCATAGTTTAGGACGGAGAGAGCAAAAATTATATCAGCTGTTCCGGCGATGGCAATACCATTATCGTGGAAAGCGGCGGGTCGGTCACTGGTAGTGGTGGTTCTGATGCCGGTGCCAGTATTACGGGCGGCGTCAATAATAATGAAATTACCGTGGCGGGAACTGTACGCTACCGTGTAAATGGCGGGTATAGCGATGATAGTTCTGTCAGCGGAAATCATGTTACTGTTTCCGGAGAGGTTAAGGATTACGTTTATGGCGGAAACTCAAATAATGGAAGCCAAGTTTCTGATAATCATGTTATTGTCACTGGCAAAGTAAATGAATGTGCCTATGGCGGTAGAGTGTTAGATAGTGGGTCAGCTACTGGTAATAGCGTAACAGTGAACGGGGGAACGGTAGATAATCATGTTTATGGCGGTGCAACACAAACGGGTTCAGCAATAAATAATACCGTTACCCTGCATAATGCCACGATTGGCAATTACGTTTATGGTGGCTATGGATCTAGCAGTTGTGTTGATAAAAAAACCGGCAACAAGCTGATTCTTTCCGGTGCCAGCACAGCACAAGGCGTATATAATTTTGCCACCATTGAGCTGCCTTCCACCTTGACTTGGAGTGAAACCAGTCCAGTGCTTAGTGCCACTAGCTTCAGCAACTGTGATACTTTGGATATTACATCGGCCACGGCTTTGGCCAATCATACTGCCCCAGGCACTATGACTTTGCTTGCTTCCAATACAGCCAATGATTTTGCCAATATGACACTGAAATATTCCACTGCTGCTGCGGCGGTAATTCCAGCGACAGGCCAAGTGGTAAAAAGTACAGCCAAGACCAGCACCGTGAACGGCGTTGGCTTGGCCTATAATAATACCCATACCGTGACCATCGCCAACAGCAATAAGTCCATTACCTATAACGTGGCCGATTTTGTCAATACCATCACCTTCGGCACAATGGCATGGGGGACACCACGGGATGCCAGTGGAACAGGCTATGATTATTCAAATGCTGCCGTAAATATGGACGGCTTGACCTTTAGCAATCCGGCAGACATTGCCGCAAACAGTTCCACAACGCTGCTTACCGCTAATAATACTTTGGGTGAGATAGCAGAAAAAACCAAAAATATTTCCTATGGCTACAGCCCAGTGGATGGTGTAACTGTTAATGGAAGAATTAACGGCAGCTATAAGACAGACTCCAATGCTATTAAATACACTGCTACAGCAAATCAGGCCACCAAGCTGACCTTTGGCAATGTGGCATGGACAGGTGGCGACGAGAATACACCGGGGACACCTCTGATGACCCGTCCGACCAATATTACCTTCGCTGGTGCGGATGTAGATACCTCCAATATTAATTTCACCAATATCAAGGAGCTGGAAGCCAACAAAACCATGACCTTGGTATCTAATTTCGGCGATAGTGTGGGAGCCATCACCGGCACCAAGTACAAGGTGGGCTCCACCTTGCAGGGTGAAGGCAAGGCTTCACTGGTGGATAGCAATGATGATGGCACCATGGATGCCCTGATTTTCACCACCGATACAACCGCAGAGAAAATGACTGTACAGGAGCAGACCCATAACACCGTTATGGGAGCTGAGGTTGGTATGGCAGCTCTCTCTGCTGGTAACGATTTCGTTGGTGCTGCTACGGAAGGGCTGGCTATGGCAGGGAATACAGGCACTGACGGTATGGCCACCTATGCTAATATGGGTGGCGGTTCCATGAATGTGGAAACCGGTTCCCATGTAAAGACTCATACATGGAATGCTATTTTGGCATTGGGCCATAAAAACGAAAAGAAACTGTCCACCACAGAGTACGGAGCCTTCTTTGAATATGGTACTGGTAACTATTCCACCTTTAATGGTGATGAAAGAGGCGACGGCTCCACCCGCTATACTGGTGGCGGTATCTTAGGCAAGTGGCAGAAGAATAACGGCTTTTATGTAGAGGGGAGTCTCAGAGCCGGTTCGATTCATGATGATGCCACCAATGTACTCCGTGATGTAAATGGTGTACCTTATAGCTATAATACCAATGCACCATATTGGGGCGCCCATATTGGTGTAGGTAAGGAATTAAAGTTAACCAATACCGATACCTGGGATATTTATGCCAAGTATTTCTACAACCACCGGGGCAGTGTATCCTTTGATGCCGGAGGACACTACGACCTTGATGCAGTGGAATCCAGCGTCCTTCGCCTCGGTACCCGCTATACCGTAAAAAAGAATGATAAGATTAATTATTATGGCGGTATTGCCCTGGAACACGAATTCTGCGGCAGAGCAGCGGGCTTAGCTGACGGTGTGGCCATCCGGGGTGCTGATATCGGCGGCACCAGTGTCCGGGGCGAAATCGGTGCCACCTTCCGGCCTGGCGAAAAGAGTAATGTTACCCTTGATCTGAATCTTAGCGGCTTTGCTGGGAAAAAGCGGGGGCTCACCGGCGGAATTTCGGCAAAGTTCCATTTTTAAAAGAAAGGGCTTATAAAAATAGACATAAAAAGACCCCAGCACTGCTGGGGTCTTGCTTTATCTACAGCGCATTCTTTCTCAAATATTCCCGAACTTCCTCTTTCAGCTTATTGCCGTCAAAGTTCTTAAACAGCTTAATCATACAGCCGCTGATCATTGGGTTCATGTCCATGCCCTGTTCCACGGAGTGGGTATCGGTCTTAAAGCCATAACACCGCTTGCTCAACATGTAGGCCATGCCCAGCTCCACGGCGGCCCCTTCGTCCGGCACCCGCCCGTCGATATTCATAAAGACAATATCCGCCTTTTTTACCTGCTGGGCGTCCAGCTCAAAAATCATCTTGGTCAGCTCCTCTTCGGTTTTGCCCACCAGCAGAGCAGCTTCCAGGCCGTCCCGTTGCGGCAGAAATACCTGATAGCCGGCCTCCTCCAGTATGTTCACCATGGCCAGATTAAAATCCTTATCCGCCTGGCTGAACATCGGGGCGGCAAAATACACCTTTTTCCCCTGACCAATCCTTTGGCTCACCTGGGCCTTAAAGGCCTCTTCCACACCAGTATCCACCCCCTTGGCGGCAACCCCAGCCACCAAGGAAAGCTGCAATAATCCACACAAGCCCAGCACACCGGCCCATCTTAACAAACTCTTCATAAACTGCCTCCTCAACTCTGGTCCTCTTCGTCCTTGCCCAGAATATCCTTTAAGGTGCCAAAGACCTTGCTTATATCAATCGGCTTGGCCAGATGACCGTTCATACCCATATCCAAAGCCTTCTGCTGATCTTCCTTGAAGGCGTTGGCCGTCATGGCCACAATCGGAATATTGGCCTTGGCCGGATCCGCCATGGCCCGTATCCTCTGGGTAGTATCGTAGCCGTTTAAGTTCGGCATCTGCACATCCATGAGAATAATATCATAATAATCTGCCGCATGCTTTTCCAGCATATCCAGGCATTCCAAGCCGTCCCGGACACGGTCCACGGCAAAGCCACTGTCCTCCAGCAAGGTGGTGGCAATTTCCGCGTTGAATTCGTTGTCCTCCGCCATGAGAATTCTTCGGCCGCTGAAGTCCAGAATATCCCCCTGCATCTGGCCATCCTCCGCTTCGGTAGGAGCCTCCCCAATCCGGTGCGGCAGCTTGAAGATTATTTCAGTTCCTTCACCCAGCTTACTGTTGACGGTAATGGTACCCCCCATTATGTCAATCATGTTCTTGACGATGGCCATACCAAGTCCCGTCCCCTGAATACCGCTTTGGGAGGTTGTGCGAGCCCTGGAGAATTGTTCAAATATTTTTTCTACAAACTCTTGGGACATGCCAATGCCTGTATCCCGCACGGTAAATTCAATGGTGCATTCCCCGGTCTTTTCCCCGGGCAGCTCCTTAACTCCCACAAAAATACTGCCGCCATCCGGGGTATATTTCACCGAATTGCTGATGATGTTCATCATTACTTCCGACACATGGGTCCGGTCAATGTAGAGGAAATGATCCTCTATTTCGCAGGAGCTGGACAGGGCCAAATGCTTGTTGCGCATTTCCCCCTCAAAGATAGCCAGACAGGAATTAAACAGCTCCACCGCATCCGTCAGTTCTTCTTCAATGACGATCTTTTTGCTTTCAATGCGGGACATTTCCAGCACGTTATTCAAAATATCCAGCAGCTGATGGCTGGCCATTTTAATTTTCTTCCGGTATTCCTTATGCTTGGCCTCATTCTCTGACATGCGGTCCTCCAGCTCCGTGAAGCCAATTATAGCATTCAGCGGCGTCCGGATATCATGGCTCATGTTAAACAAGAAGGCGGTCTTGGCGTCATTGGCCTTATCCGCCGCGGCCCGGGCCTCTTTCAGCTCCAAGTGCTGATCCTGCAGTTCTTGATTTAAAATCTTGGTCTTGGCCAGTTGCAAATCCTTTTCCTGGGACAGCTCCTCCAAGAGGGCTTCCCGGGATTGCAGCTCCTGATTCATGGCCGAAAGCTCTTCATTTAATAAGGAAATCTCTTCCACCTGATCCGCCAGCTGCTGCCGTTGTGACTCCGTAGTCCGCAGGAATTCGCCCTTTTTTCTGCTTTCCCTTATCACAAAGAACAGTATCAACAGGAAGAGCAGACTTAAACCGCCTACAGGAATCCACAAGTGCTTCCGGAAAAAGTCCATGGTGGTAATTTCATTTTTCGGCATATAGTTGTAGGCCCTTGACAGGGCAAAATCCTTATCTATCAGACTTAGCCCATGATCCAAAACCTGCATGCCTTCGATATTTTCCTGCAGTCCGGCAAAGCCCAGTGCACCTTCATTTAGCAGCTGGGCCGTATGTAAATCCTTGTACTGTTCCCGGCTCCGCAGGAGATATTCCGTTCTCAGATCACTGACAAATACAGCATCGGCCTTGCCCTGCAAAACAGCATCCAGGCAGTCGTAGGCATTGTTGTAGTAAGTGAACTCACTGTTGGGATAATATACTATCCGGTAATCATCCATGATGCCGTTGCGCTTGGAAACTGCCACTTTGGCCTTGGCCAGGTCAGGGTATTCCCCGGTATACAGGACGTTAAAATAGGAACTTACTGCCGGTATACTTGGCACAACGTCGTGTATCTCAGTAATCCAGTAATTGGATACCACCGGGAATATAACATCGACCTCATGGTTATGCAGAGCTTCATTGAGTTCGGTAATATTGGCATAGCCCTTGTAGCTTATTTTTATTTTGGTGAAATTTAAGGACTTAAAGATTTCCGGCATGATATCCTTGACCAAACCGGTAACATTTCCGTCACTGTCTGTGGCGGAATAAGGGAGGTAATCCTCCAGATAGCCTACCGTAAAGGTACTATGTTCGGCCAGCCATTTGCGCTCCACCTGGGATAAGGTGGTGGTAAAGGAGGAGCGGCTAAACCACTTTTTGGTCAGGTCTGAGATAAAATACGGATTTTCGTGATACAGCCTGTGCTGGGCTTGGTCAAGTTCGGCCAAAATATCCGGACGGGCCTTATTCACTACCAGATAGTAATCCGATGTGCCAGCCTCCTGGCAATTCTCAAAACCCATTTTTTGGAAGGAGTTATATCCTTCAGCAATCATTACATCAATATCGCCTTTTTTCAGGGCCTCGTCCCGTTCCTTAATATCGGAGTACTGGATGAGCTGGGCCTGAATATTATGGTCATAGAGGAATTTCTCCGCCACCTTGTACTGGGCCCCGGTAAGGGCTCCAATTTTTTTGCCGCTAAAGGAACTTGGTGCAGAAGTAATATCGTCAGTGGTTGAACGCTTGAAAAACAAATACTGGATTGAGCCCATAGGCTGGCCGGGATAGCTGATGATGGATTCCCGGTCTGGGGTGTGGGCCAGGCCTGGTAGCAGGTCAATTTCCCCCTTCAGCAGCTTTTCATACAGCTCCCCATAAGTACCATATACATACTCATATTTCCAGGAGTTTAACATTTTCAGGCGCTGCAGGTAATCATAGGAATAGCCTCTTTTAACCTTGTTGTCGTCGGCCCCCATCTGGAAGCCATCTTCCTCATAATAACCCACCCGGACAATCTTTTCATCATTGGCCTCAACGGTCATATTCGATATGAATTCAAATGCTCCTAAAAGGCAAGCCAAGGCTGCCAGCAGGCAAAACAATGATTTAATGTATCGCAATTTCTGCACCCCCCCGCAGGAATAAATCATTCATAAGTAAGACTGATACCATGGGTATTATTCTTTATTCATGGCAAAAAATCCTACTTACAGCACAACAATTTCTTTCCCATATTTACATAAGAAAAATAGGAAAAATTACCTATGCAAAAATGCAAAAAGTGCTAGGCAACAACTATTTCCCGTGAAAAAATGTAGGCGTTAAATCCAGTTAAATGTTATTTACTTATTATATGAAAAGCTAAATGGGAGGAATTGTTTATGCGCTTTGATGTTCATACTTGCTCCACCACTTATGGACGTTTCAGCAGAAAAAAGCGGTTAATTGCTGGCATTGGTGTCTGGCTGATGGCATGGGCCTTTAGTCTTATGCCAGTTGTTCATGCTGCTGACCTGCCTGTTCTTGATTCCAAGGATGGGGCGGCGCCAGAGGCGTCCGGGCTTATCCTCAGGGTGAGGCATCAGGCGATTAGGGGGCACTTGGAACATTGGAACTGCGTTACCATAACCTTTAATCGGGAAAATGACTGGTTCGCCCGTCTTGACTATGCCCGTCGTATCGGCACGCCATCTGTTATGAGCAATGATGCCTGGAGCCGTGATCGCCTGTGGTTTATTCTTGGCAAGAATTTCTAAATTATCCACAGGGTTCGTAGGGTTATCCACTGAAATTTTCATAGTTATCCACATATTGTGAAAAATTAATTTACGAATAATCAGTAATTATGCCCATCCAAAAACTGCCACATAGCTAAACTGCTGGTTTTGCAGTTTGCCATGTGGCAGTTTTTCGGGCCTATGATAGTCCTTCTCTAAATCCCCTTAGAAGAATGGACTGTTTTTTTATGCAGCTTTCTTTGGATCCTGCTGTGGAGCATCTTTCTTAGGTTGAGAGATATCTCTAATTATATCAATAATATCTCTGATAAGCTGGAAAGGCTTACGGCGTGGGCCATGAAGGTGAATTCTTGGACGGCCGCCTGCCACCTGATTTAATTCTACGACTTTGAGTTCAACTTTCTTGTTCATAATATTATCTCCTTTCTCTATGGGCTGTGCCCATGTTGTTTTTTGTTTTCTGTCCTTACATACGGATTAGGAAAGGATGTATTACAAACAAATCCCTTGCATTTTTTTGCAAGGGATTTGTTTAAAAAAGATT
>CACZYN010000087.1 GCA_902785445.1 uncultured Anaerovibrio sp. | reverse complement strand
GTATCGCAGGCCGGGAGGAATTCTACTACCTCAGCGGCAAGTCCCTGAACTTTGCCAAGATTAAAGATGGTACCATCAAGGACAACAAGGAAATCGTAAAAAATCTTAATACTGTCAGCCCGGATTTTCAGCGGGTACAGTTCTTCCCAGTCAGCTCCGACGAGACGGGTATTTATCTCCGCTGTATCATGAATCCACCAGGTGACAACCGAAGAATTCCTGTATTGGTGGCCTTTGACAAGGATGGCAAGGAACTGCATCGCTATGAAGGTGTACCAGGGGGCCGCCGGGACTTCTGCGTTACCGATAAATATGTTGTCTACGGGGACAACGACGGCAATATCCGGGTCTATGACAAAAAGAGCGGCAAGCTTATAGGAGATGCCAAGGTAACCTTCCGTCCATTTGCCCTGTGTACCATCAAGAATAATGAAATACTCATTTACGATGATATAAACAAGACACTCTACCGGGTAGAGCTGTAAGGGCTGGTGATTATGTTTACTAAGGAGAATTAACCATGAAAATGATATTAAAAATGCTGGGTGCCGCTCTGGCGCTGGTAATGGCCATTGCTGTAATGGGTTGTGATAGTAACACCAAGAGCGGCAGTACCGGTCAGGTCTATCGGGGCACCCCGGACAGTGGCCCAGTGGATGCCGAGTGGCACAAGGTATTGGAGCAAAACGGTACCTTCTATGAGGCCTATCTCCGTCTGGATGACCTAATGAAGAATGGTTCCCCTTATCAGCCAATTACCGGTATAAAGCTCCCCAAGGAGCTGCAACACGCCACCTATGACACCAACTATCACAACAAAAAATATCACTATCGGGACAAAGATATGCAGACCTATAAAAATCCGGCGGATATGAAAAAAGTTGCCGGACGTTATGTGCAGGTACAGGAATTTGTTTATCCGGGGATGGGTATGTTTGTTGGTCATGTGGCCAACGGTATACACCTGGTGCTCAATGAAGACGGTACCGGTACCTTTGACAAATACGGCCCGGTGGATGGCGACGAAAATGCTTCCTATATCAAGCCAGTAAAATGGAACGACCGGACCATCACCATGACTTTCCCTATGGAAATGGGTGGTCATTACAGTCTGGAAGGAAACCGCCTTACTGTCTGCACAAAAATGAATGCTGGTATTGAGGAAGTCTATGTCTTTGAGCGTGAAAGTGACTACATAGCCAATCTGCCTCTGACACCGGCTATGGTTCTCCAAATGGGCTATAGCCCAAGTGACAATTCCTTTTCCTCCAACTCCATTATTGATGGGGAGGATTTGGGCAAGGAATTGCCTGGCAAGGTATATCGCCTAAAGCAATGGACCCAGGGGGGTAAAACCGTACCTGCCAAAGCCGATGACCCTACTACCAATCCAGCCGATCACTTTATCGTGCTGGTAGAGTCCGGTAATAGGTTTGGCTACGGCTATGTCCGTAACGGAGACACAGAGGATGCCTGGTTCTATCCAATAGCGTTCGAAGACAAACACCGGCAGAATAAAAAGGAAATATCCTACGCCATGCTCCACGATATGTTCTTTTACTGGGACAGACGGGATAATCTGCTGGAAACCTGGCTCATTGAACGGCCAGGCTATGGTACTGACAAGAAATACAGCAAAATTGAGGTATCCGGCAAGACAGTCAAGTGGTACCCACGAGGCTTAAGTGCTTTGGATACTGACCTGTGTCTGGAATATGAGCTGTCCGATGGAGAAAAGCCACCTGTAAGCCATACCAGTATCGGACCGGTAAATAACCGTAAATTCGTTATTCCAAATGGCCCAAAGACTATGGCCGGTTTCTGGCGCCTGGATCGTATTCAAGGCTACAAGGATTATGGTAAAATACCAACAGGGGAGCATGGGCACAAAAAGCCTGCTGAAGCAACTTCCGTGGAGGAATTGAAGAAAATCATTGATGAGCGCTTCACCTATGGTGAAGATGCCCGCAAATTAGGTGTTGACCTCTGGTATGTACTGGAGCCGGATGGCACTGGCTATATGCGGGTTTGGGACAAATATTTCGAGCTGGTATGGGACGACAACGAGATCTATTACTACGATATCTCCGGCCGTCACCTACTTTCTCTGGGAGTCGGATCTTTCTACATTCACCGGGGAGAAATCTCCATCGCCCGGCTGTTTAAGGATGAGCTGAACCCTGTTCCACCAAGGCCAAAGGAATTAGGTGGTAAGTAAATAGATTTACACTTTAAAAGGCTATGCCAAGCAGCATAGCCTTTTTTAATGTTTGTTATGCCTTCCCCTTTGGGGAAGGTGGGCACGAAGTGCACGGATGAGGTTCCACTTACTTGATTATTGGTGCCCCATTAGGCCCCACGCTACAATAGCACTGGTTGGCCTTCCCAGTACCTTCATCCAGCTTAGTCATGGAAAAATGTTCAGGATTGGACATAACATAGTATATCTCGTCCAAGTCCTTGTCATCCTTCAACTGGGCATAATTCTCCGGTATATCGCCCCTACGGGTCAGCCATTCCTGCATTGGCACAGCCACCGGTCGGCCATTGGTAATATTATATACCCTGGTACGCTGGCAAATATCCCCAGCTTCCAGTGTATCCACATAAATATACCGTCGACCATCAGCCAAGCTTACCAGCACCGGCCGTGACAGATAAGCCTCGCCACTGTCCGCCAGTTCACTGCCATTGGCCATGACAAACAGCCCGTTGTCCGTGGAACCAATCTTCACTGCCGTCCCGCTGCCGTCGGCAAACAGGGTACGGACCGGCAAAAACGGCCGCAGCTCCATACAATAACTTTTTGGCATCCGACAGTATTTCTCCTTGAACAGACCCGGATATTCATCAAAGAGAATGGTGGTGGTAAAAATTCCCTCGGAATAAGAACCGATAAGATACGGATTAAAATAGAAGGATACTCCTGTTGGATCCAAAGTCCATGGGATAGAACAATCCAACACCATTTTCTCCACCATTTCCTCCATTAAGGTCCCCTCTATAAATGAGGCATTAGGATAATCCCGCCGTAACTGGGTTTCGATGGCACCAATCAGTACATTTGCATCTTTGAATACATCCATCAGCTGCAATTCCTTACCGGTTTTGGAGTCAAAATTTCGTCCCCAAACCCCATACATACCGTGGGCTCCCCCCTCATAGCTACTGGAATACTCCAGGAGACTGGTGGCTAACGTATCTGCCCGGCGAATAAACACATCATGCTTGCTTTCAAAGGTAGGAAAAAATGTGCCGCCGTCTTTCAGGCGCTCATCACGATCCTGCATAGCCTGGGGAATCATCTGGGTACGGATATCATGGTGCAGCTGAATTGCCTTGTCACTGTAATCCCACAAGGCCTTCTGTAAACCCTCTACCCCCATATCCTTACCGGCCCCCACCAAGCTTACAATGGTATGGGAAGAAATCAATAAGTCATTTTTTGCATCACCATCCCATATGGTGTGACCGCTCACCGCCAGCTGTACCGGCCTAATTGAAGCATCTACCCGTGCATCGGCTTCAGCCACTGTCCCCAGTGAACCAATAACCAGCACTGCCGCCACAAATGCTGACTTCAACAAGTACTTGCCAAACTTCATTTAATCCCCTCCTCGTAAAATACCTTATCCAAATACAACCCCTGGGCTGGTGCCGTAGCTCCAGCCTTTTGCCGGTCCAGTGAGGCCATAATCCCCTTAAAATCCTCAACGCTTTTCCAGCCTAATCCCACATTGCCCAAGGTCCCCACAATATTACGCACCATATGGTACAAGAAACCATTGGCATGAAACCGCAGGCTAATTATTCGCCCTTGTTGTTCTGCTTGCAGGCTAGCTTCGTAGATTGTGCGCACCGGGCTCATAGGTGCCCCTCCTGCCGCCCGAAAAGCACTAAAATCGTGTTCACCTTTCAGCAATTCCAAGCACTGTTCCATCGCCTTTATATCCAAGGTCTTGCGAATATTCCAGCTGTAATTTCGCTCAAAAGGATCCGGGATATCCCCCTGCAAAATACGATATTCATAAATCTTGCTCACGGCACTGTGCCTGGCACTGAATTCCCGGTCCGTTTCCATTGCCTCAACCACCACAATATCCGGCGGTAATAGGCTGTTTATTGCTCTAGGCACCTTGTCCGTAGGAATAGTACCATCCGTAAAGAAATTAACTACCTGCCCCCGGGCATGTACCCCAGCATCGGTTCTTCCAGCTGCTGCCAATTCAATGGTATCACCAAATACTTTTGCCAGCTGCTCCTCCAACACATTTTGTACCGCCACTATTGGCGGATTTTGGCGTTGAAAGCCATGGTAATTTGTTCCATCATAAGCTACAGTTAACCGTATATTGCGTCGCCGTGCCTTCATTATATCCTTATGTTCTGGCTTCATTTAATTATCCTTATGTATATATAACTTGTATACCCACCAACAGGCAAATAAATCCTATAAAAATTCCTGTGGCTACGTAATCGATATCATGAACCCGTTGCTGCTTCATACGGGTCCGATCCTCGCCTCCTCGGTAGCACCTGGCTTCCATAGCGATGGACAGTTCATCCGCTCGCCGAAAGGCGGAAATAAATAGCGGCACCAGCACCGGCAACATCCCCTTAGTACGCTGGATAAAATTTCCATCCCCGATATCCGAACCACGGGATTGTTGGGCCTTGATAATCTTGTCTGTTTCCTCTAACAGTGTTGGAATAAAGCGCATGGCAATAGTCATCATCATGGCTAATTCGTGAGCAGGAAAACCTACTCTCTTTAGAGGAGACATCAAAGATTCCAAAGCATCCGTCAGCTTCAAAGGTGAAGTGGTAAACATCAACAACGATGATATCAGGATTAGCAGTACCAATCTTAAGCTAATGATGAACCCCTTCAATATTCCCTCGCCGGTAATATCCAGAATCCATACCTTAACCAAGCTCTCTCCTGGCGTGCTGAAAATATGCATCAAAAAGGAAAAGAGAATTATCCACCAAAGAGGTTTAACGGATTTAAGAACCATGCCCATCGGGAGTCTCGACAGAATAATCAGACTGAGAGCAAAACCTGTCATCAGGGCATAATTAATATTATTATCGAATAGGAATACCGCAATAATATAAAAGAATAACAATACTATCTTGACCCGGGCATCCATCTGATGCAGGGGGGATTCACCAGGAAAATATTGTCCCAAAGTAATATCTGTCAGCATTTTCCCTGCCTCCCCAGTACACTTAATATCTCGCTTACAGCTTTTTCCATTGTATAAGCATTGTTTTCTATAGGAAGGCCCTTCGCTGCCAGCTCATTTAAAATTTCTTTTATCTCCGGCAGCTCCAGCCCTGCCTGATGAATAGCATCTACACGGGAAAAGGCCTCTTCCGGCGAAGCTTGAATTAGCACCTTACCCTTACTTAATATAATTACATTATCTGCATATTGAGCAATATCATCCATATTATGACTAATTAGTACGATAGTTGTTCCTTCTTCTTTGTGCAGTTTGAGTATTCGTCCCATTAATGACTCCCGACCTTTAGGATCCAGTCCTGCAGTAGGCTCATCCAGCACCAAATACTTGGGTTTTAGGGCCAATATCCCTGCAATAGCAGCCCGGCGTTTTTGACCACCACTAAGATGGAATGGGGAACGATCAGCGTATTTATTGTAGTCCAGGTTGACAAAATCCATGGCATACTTGACCCTACTATCTGTTTCCTCTGGACCGCACCCCATGTTCTTGGGGCCAAAGGCAATATCCTGGGCGATAGTTTCCTCAAAAAGCTGGTGTTCAGGATATTGAAAGGCAATTCCCACCTTGCGGCGAGCCATCTTTGCTTCATTATTCTTGGAACCAATATCTGTTCCATCCACCAAAACAACGCCACTATCCGGCTTTAACAAACCATTAAAATGTTGAATAAGAGTGGACTTACCTGAGCCAGTATGTCCGGCAATAGCGGTGATTTTTCCTTCGGGTATAGTTAATGATATATCATTAAGGGCCAAATGCTCAAAAGGCGTTTTGGCCATATATGTATAAGAAACATTTTTCAATTCGATGGACATAATACTTTCACCAAGTCCTTAGTATTTATTACAGATTCCGTTATTTTGACTCCTTTTTGCTTTAGCCGGTAAGCCAGCTCTGCTGCCATAGGCACAGCCAAACCTCTTTTTTTCATGGCGCCAATATCCTGGAATATTTCCCGGGGAGTTCCTGCTGCTATCATATGTCCCCTGTCCATTACCAAAATTCGGTCTGCCAAGGCAGCTTCTTCCATGAAATGGGTAATATAAATGATGGTAATCCCCTTTTCCTTGTTCAACATGTTAACTGTATCAATGACCTCATGGCGCCCACGAGGATCCAACATGGCAGTAGGTTCATCCAAAACCAGGCATTTACTGTTCATAGCCAATGCGCCAGCTATGGCTACTCTTTGTTTCTGCCCACCACTTAGATGATGCGGGGAAAAGTTTCTATACTCCTCCATATCTACCATACGAAGGGCTGATGTTACATTACGACGAATTTCATGAGGTTCCATGCCAATGTTTTCCGGGCCAAAGCCCACATCGTCCTCCACAATAGCTGCAATTATCTGGTTATCGGGATTTTGAAACACCATACCAATCTGCCGGCGAATATCCCACATCTTATCTTCCTCGGTGGTGTCCATGCCATTTACCAGGCACCTACCCGATGATGGCAGAAGCAACCCATTGAAATGCTTTGCCAAGGTGGATTTGCCGGAGCCATTTGTACCCAATATTGCTACAAATTCGCCTGCTTCAATCTTAAGATTAACATTTTCCACCGCAATATGTTCATTGGACTGTCCCTGATTATATATATGTGAAAGATTCTTACATTCTATAAAGCTCAAAACCAACACCTCTAAGGGAAATTATAAGGTATTTGTAATGGTAGTTCAATAGGCATACTGCCCTTTGTAACAGCAACGACGAGGCAAAAGAAAAAGACCACTTATAAAAGCGGTCTCATTCTAACTGGCAACATCCTACTCTCCCAGGTCGGTCGCAGAAATAGTCCGGTATTCAGCCGTCCTATTTCTGGGTAACATGCCACCGGCATGTTACCCTCCAGCCAAGTATCATCGGTTTTTAGACTTTGAAGCACATATACGCCGAAAAACACTGCCATCTAACAATTTACATATAGAAAAATAGGACTGTCAAAAGACAATCCTATTTTTTAACCGGCAACTTCCAACCGCGGAAGGAAAATGGCACGGCGACCATTTCCTTCCGAGCAACATGCCACCGGCATATTACTCTTGCTGGCGTATCCAAGAGGTCTTGGCCGATTGGTTAATACGCCGCATGCGAAAGCGTCCTGCAAAACAAGACCTTCGGTCGAAGTTGCGCAGATGACGCTGACCGCCGGCCGATCGCGAAACAAGCTGAGACGGCGCACAGCTTGTTCCGGGCAATATGCCACCGGCATATTGCCCTCCAGCCAAGTACTTTCGGCCATTACTAAAAGCACATATACGCCGAAAAACACTGCCATCTAACAATTTACATACAAAAAAGAGGACTGTCAAAAGACAATCCTCTTTTTTTACCGGCAACTTCCTATCCTCCCAGGCCGTCTCCAGCCAAGTACTTTCGGCGTATATGTGCTTAACTACTGTGTTCGGAATGGGAACAGGTGGATCCACA
>CACZYN010000086.1 GCA_902785445.1 uncultured Anaerovibrio sp. | reverse complement strand
CCAAACTGCTGGGTTCTTAACAACTTCATTCCACTGCATGGAGCCTACTGGCTGGCTCTTAAGAGCATCAACCTCTTCCTGAGTCTTTTCACCGTAATAAACAGCACCATTTGGAAGGCCACGAGTCTCTGGACGGTCGCTCATGCCCAAATAGATAAATACAGTACCGATGAGGGAAGTAACACCTGCAGCGACGAATCCCATCGACCAGCTCCAAGCAGTTACTACCCAAGCAATTACAAAGTATGCAAAAGCAGAACCAAGATTATGACTTGTAAACCAAACACCATAGAGGGTAGCAAATTCCTTCTTAGAGAACCACTGGTTCAAGGATACGATAGAAGGACCAGCACCATAGGACTGGAACCAACCATTGATACCCCACAGTACAGCCAATGGTACGAAGGAATTAACCAGACCCATACAGGTCATGGTAACAGAGGAAATGAACAAACCAAAGGCGAAGAAACGCTTGTTGTTCATTCTATCGGACAGGAAGCTGTTGGTGAACTTACCAACACCGTAAGTGATGAAGAAAATAGTACCTATAATACCGAGTTGTTCTGGGGTTACTACACCAGAGTTAAGCATTGGCTTTTTAATTACGGAATAACCCTGACGAATTATGTAATAAAAAGCATAACCAATAGTAATAGATGCAAAAACCTTCCAGCGAATGCTGTTAAATTGTTTCTTGACTTCTTCACTATCAGGAGCGCCAATAGGAGCTATATCCTGACCAGTACCGAAGATCTTCATGAGAAAATTCATGTTCCGTCTCACTCCTTAAATTAAATTAAAGAAAATACTTAAAGTGGTTGCAGCCCCTCTGTACCCCTCTAATACAGAGCCACTGAGCCTTATACCACTACATAGGTATCACCCTTATTATTATTGCACAAAGGAGTAAGAAAAAAAAGAGGAATTAATCTGACTTTGTGTCAGATTAATTCCTACATAACAAATCGAAACAATATCATTCGATAAAAAACCGAATTATTTTAATCAAGCCTTACGAAGACGGTCAGCAGCTTTTTTGATTTTCTTTTTATCGACTTCCACTTTGTTCATAGCCTTCAGGGACTTTTCGAAATGCTTGTAGCTGGCCCCGGTATAACTATCAACATTGGACTTCCATTCACTAAGCAACATAGCGCTCCCCACCAGTGCCCCCAGTTTTTTTCCTTTATCATCACAACAAAGGGTCTGTAAGGCAAGGGTGGTAGCTATCTCCCGACCACGGCTGAAGCACTCATCCTTCAGCATAACCAATTTCTTGGCATCCGCCAGGCGGCTATCATCGGCCGGTACCATCGCGAAAAAGCGATCCGCATCTATTTCTGGCATTCTTACAGTCTTACCGGAATTTCCCTTGCGCATTACCATATCCACCGTGGAATCATAGCCTGCCGTGGAAGCATTAATGGCATTAACATTTACCAGCTCTGCCTGTACACCATAGTCATTTAACAATTCATTGGATACGGCAGCGGCTCGGCTGCTAAGTTCAAATCCAGCCATATAGTAAGCAATCATTTCCTTATAAGAATTCTCCATATCCCGCTCAGAAGGGACAAACAGGCTTAAAAGGTTAAATGCCTCAGCCTTGCTGGTAAAGCCCAGGTTGGCTGTATATTCATTTTGAATCTGTCCCAATCCCAGATTTAAGCTCACTGCCAAAACTATAGCTACTAATAACTTCCGTCTCATTTTTGTTCCCCCCACATTATTTTTTATTTCCGTTTGTTCTTGACTAGAATATAGCACGAGAAAAACAACCTTGACAATACTCTAAGCCTTAATTTAACTGAACTTTAATGCTACGGAACCTTTTATAATTTTATTTTAATTAAACATAAGTAAAGACTATAACCACTTATAAAAATAAGCGATTATAGTCTTTAAAATCAATATTCAGCTTTTTATTAAGCTCTGAACTTGCGCTTACGGGCTGCCTCAGACTTCTTCTTACGGCGAACACTAGGCTTCTCGTAATGCTCACGCTTTCTAACCTCAGCGATGGTACCAGCCTTCTGGCTCATGCGCTTAAATCTGCGGAGTGCGCTGTCAATACTTTCGTTCTTGCCAACCTTAATCTCGTTTGCCATCTATTTTTCCCCCCCTCCAATTGACTTGGGAGTGTATTTCATAACTACACCCGATAATTATACACGAAATTGTAATGCCGTGTCAATATAATCGGATGAATTGCCCACAGCATCAGCCTGGAGGCCACTGCATAGAGCGTCCGCCCAATACATGAAAATGCAAATGATGGACGGTCTGGCCACCTTCGTCACCGGTATTGGCAACTACTCTAAAGCCCTTTTCAGCAATTCCTTGCTCCTTAGCAATCTTAGGAATAACCTCACACATAATATGCCCGATTAAGTCCTTATCCTCGGACTTTAAGGCTCCAACACTTTCAACATGCTTTTTAGGAATTACAAGCACATGGACTGGGGCCTGAGGCTCCAAATCCTTAAAGGCGATGACCTGCTCATCCTCAAACACAATCGTGGATGGAATTTCCTTGTTTGCAATCTTACAAAAAATACAATCTGCCATTTTGGTACACCTCCTCCGCTAATATGCCTGTAAATTAATCACGCTTGTATATTTTACCATATACACCATCTTTATACAATTTTTCCAGCTGAACTTTGTAGATTTCTCCCGGCAAAACATCATCATCGGTATATACCCGAATATAAGTATCTGTCAAGCCGTCAGTAATTCCTTTCTCCTTGGTTTCAAAGAGAACCTCCTGAACCGTGCCCAAATATTTCCGATGATAGTTTTCCGCCATTTCATCAGCTAATTGCTGCAACCGATGCACCCGATCCTTTTTCACCGGTTCACTTACCTGATCCGGCATTTTGGCCGCCGGTGTACCCGTCCGTGGAGAGTAAGGAAATACATGCACCCGGGCAAAATCTAAGTCTTGAATGTAATTTAGGCTTTCAGCAAACATTTCCTCGGTTTCCCCCGGGAAGCCCACTATTATATCCGTGGATATAGCTACCCCGGGCACCTTGTCCCGCACATTGGCAATAAGCTCAGCAAATTCAGCCCGGTTATAATGGCGGTTCATCTTTTTTAACACGGCATCAGAACCTGCCTGCAAAGGCAAGTGGAGATGATGGGCAAACTTGGGATGGCTCTTTATCAATTCCAGCAGTTCCGGTGATAATTCAATGGATTCCAGAGAACTGAGACGCAAACGGCGTAAACCAGGCAAATCCAAAACTTCCCTGGCTGCATCGTAAAGATTGGTTCCATCCTTAAAATCTTTGCCATAGGCCCCTAAATGAATACCCGTAAAGACAATTTCCTTAAAACCATTGCTAAGTAACTTCTCCGCTTCAGCTCTTATACTGGCCAGGGAGCGGGACCGTAGTGGTCCCCGGGTGAAGGGGATAATACAATAACTGCAAAAATTGGTACAACCCTCCTGAATTTTCAGAAAGGCCCGGGTGCGGGCAGGCATTTCATACAGGGGAATGTCCTCAAACTCCGTAGCCTGCATAATGTCCGTCACGCCATCGATAATGCCACCCTCTTGCAAAGCCTGTTTAACGTAGTCCACAATGTGGCCCCGTTCCCGGGTTCCCAATACCACCCGAACACCCTCAATGGCCTTGACCTGCTCCGGGGATGCCTGGGAATAACACCCAGTCACGGCAATAACTGCCTTCTCATTCAGGCGATGAACCCGACGGATCAGCTGCCGGGATTTTTTGTCCCCAAAACTGGTGACGGAACAAGTATTGATTACATACACATCCGCTGGTTCCGTATGGGATACTATTTCATAGCCCTGTTGCTTAAAAAGGCCTTCCATGGCCTCTGTTTCATATTGATTAACCTTGCAGCCAAGGGTAATAAATGCCACTGTTGACACTACATTCTACCTCCTAAGTCACCCTTTTCGTATTGAATTATAGCCATAGCAGCAATAGCAGCCGTCTCAGCCCGCAAAATGCGATTACCCAAGCTCACAGAAGGAATGCCCAATTTTTGGGCAAATTCTGCCTCAGCTAGGGAAAATCCCCCCTCAGGGCCAATTACTATGGCAAAGCGCTTCTGACTGCACCTGTTCAACAATTCCTTAATACCAGTCTGCTCCTCATTTTCATAGCACATGCAAATGGCAAAATCAGTTTTTTGGCCGGACATCTCTGTAAGCCACTGCTTCAATGGCTGAATTTCCTGCACCTGGGGCAGCTGGCTGCGGCCGCACTGTTTCCCGGCTTCATTGGCAATTTTCTGCCACTTATCCTGCTTGGCTTTGGCCTTCTTGGCATCGTAGCGTACCACACAATTATCACTGGTCAAAGGCACAATGGTATTTATCCCCAGCTCCGTGGCCTTTTGCATGAGACTGTCCAAATCCTCCAAGTTCATAAATGGTCCCAAATGAATATCGCTTAACTGGACCACCGTAAAGCCATTTATATCTTCTGGAATACCGGCAACAGGAACATTGAACCTACGCACCACAGTAGCATTTTTTTCCACAAGACCGCCATATAACGCTATTACCGCTGCTCCTATAGGAAGCATACTGACTCCCTTTAGGAAGCTTCTCCGACTTTCATCTACCGGACTGGACATTGCCCTTCTCTGAAACCATTTAAACAGACGAAAACATAATATTAAACCATCAAATACAATCTGCCCCATAAATACCATGGCCGCAATATGCAGAATGAGCCCCACCAAGAAATTACCATGACCTATGGTAAAGGCGAATACCATGCCACCAATCAGCAAGACATCAATATACAGTACCGCTCGCTTTATCTGCTTTTGCCGCTTCCCGTTACACAACATACCGGCACATTTTTGGGTCAGTATTATTATACTGGTTAAAATTAGGATTAAAATTACAAAAAACTTCAACATATCTATCACCTATATATATTTTCCACCTATTGTATTAGTATTTTACCACAGGATTATGGAAAATATCTCAAGAAAAAATGGCCAGCGTCTACAGGACACTGGCCAAATATTTTTATGTTTAATTCAGTTGGAAGTATTAAAATCTAAACTTCTGCAATTCCTTCTTCAAATCGGCTGCCAACTCGGACAAGTTACGGGTAGATGCCGCAATCTCTTCCATGGTTGCCGACTGTTCCTCAGTTGCCGAGGAAATGGAATCTATATTGCCGGTAACTGTGTTGGTTACCTTCTCTACCTCTTCGGCGGAATTCAGCACCTCAGAACTGGAATCTGCAGTGGCAGTAGCTGCCTTGGCAGCCTCATGGATGAGTGCATCCACTTCCTTAACATTATCTACAATCTTCTGGAACTGCTCACCAGCCTGAGCTACAACTTCACTTCCGGTCTTAACCGCATCAGTACCCTTCTTCATGCTATTAACAGCCTTCTGAGTCTCGCTCTGAATAGCCTGAATAATGGATGCAACTTCGCCAGCGGCCTCGGAGGACTGCTCAGCCAACTTACGTACTTCATCGGCAACTACTGCGAAGCCACGGCCATGCTCACCAGCACGGGCAGCCTCGATTGCAGCATTAAGAGCCAACAAATTAGTCTGGTCAGCTATACCGGAAATGGTATTGATGATTTCGCCAATTTCCTGGGAACGAACACCCAGCTCAGCCACAGCCTCAGCGGACTGGTCAACGGTATCTGTAATCTGATCCATCTGGCTGACAGCACGATTAATAGCTGCCTCACCCTGTTCAGCTGCTTTACCGGCGTTAGCGGAAGCACTGCTCATACGCTCAGCACTGGTAGCAATGGATGTAACATTTTCCGTCATGTTTCTGATCTGGCTGACAACATTAATCATGGTATCATTCTGCTGCTGAGCAGCACCAGCGATATCGCTGACCTTACCAGCAACATGAGTGATGGTCTCAGCACACTGCTCGGAGCCTTCAGACAAATCGCTGGAAGCAGCCGAAACCTGCTCGGAACTGTGCTGAATCTGCTCCAGCAAGCCCTTTAACTGGTCCGTCATCTTAGCAAAAGCTACACAGAGACGACCAACCTCATCATGATAATCATATACCAAGTGGAACTTACGGATATTGCCGTTGGCAATTTCTTCGGATGCACCAGCCAACTCATTGAGTGGATTAAACAGTGCATTACACAACATGTAAGTAAGTGTCTGAATGAAAATCTGGGCAAGAACCAGTACAATAATCAAGACCCAACGCATCTCCCGTACAGGAGCCAAAATCTGATCTTCATCAACAATAGTCAAATATTTGTAGCCTGTCTGCTCAGAGGTATAAACATTAACAACCTTGTTTACGCCATCCATGGTGATGTCAACCATGCCTTCCTTGACATTGGCCAAGGAAGCGAAGTCGCCTTCGATTTCCGCCAGCTTCTTAAAGTTGTACTCTGGATGAACTGGTGATGCGAAAATTACACCACTGCCATCTACAACCACCATATTACCAGTTTCGCCAATCTTAATCTCACTGATCATATCAGTTACAACCGGTAAATCTACATTAAGACCAAGTACGCCCAATGGATTATTGGAATTATCCTTGGTAACAGCAAAAATACCAATAGTAGGCGTACCCTTGGAGGTCATAAACGGATCGGTGATACGAACCTTATTGGTGTCCTTCATGGTATCCTTGTACCAATCACGGGTACGACCATCATAGCCCTTCTTACGGGCTACAGCTGGATACTGGAGGTAACCACCATCAGTAGTACCATAGCTAACTACTGATACAGTTCCTTTATTAGCCTCCACGAAACGATGGAAGGTGTCAAAGGTTGCGGCCTCAAAGCCACCCTTGGCCATTGGATCCATTGGAATATTACCACTGGAATCCGCCTCACCATCAATATAAACAGTAATATTTCCCCCCTGACGAATAGCTGGGTCATTGGCCATATTTACCAAGCCAGCCTTCAAGCCGTCAAGGAAAATATGAATGGTATTATCTACCTGTACAGCCTGCAAATTTGTCTCATTCTGAAAGGTCTCTCTTTCATGATTTGTAATGGTACGATTGAGGATAATCCCCATTGTAACCATTGCGACGAAAACTGAAATGCCAATAAGCAGCATCAATTTCGTCTTTACGCTCGCATTTCTGAAGTAATCAAACATATAAATACCTCCAACCTTAAAGCAAAAAATCTATGAATAAGCACCCCGTTCGCTCGTCTACAAAACTCTAACGTGCGTTCATGGGACTGACTTCCTAATAATACAATAAAAATGCCGTCAGTTCAACAACTTATATATTCAATATTTGGTAATAAAATTCCTTCTTTAATTTATTTCTAGCAAAAAAAAAATTCCGAGATATCCCCGGATAATTTTTATGGTGCGGTTGGTGGGACTTGAACCCACACGACCAATGATCACTACCCCCTCAAAGTAGCGCGTCTGCCTATTCCGCCACAACCGCATTCAATATGAAAATATATGGTGCGGCCGAGTGGATTTGAACCACCACGGGGTCAACCCCCACTAGCGCCTGAAGCTAGCGCGTCTGCCGTTTCGCCACGGCCGCATAATAACAATATAAAAAGCAAAATTACAAGTGGTGCCGAGGACCGGAATCGAACCGGTACGGTTGTTTCCAACCGCGGGATTTTAAGTCCCGTGCGTCTGCCAGTTCCGCCACCCCGGCAAAATGCTTATATGGAGCGGGTGATGGGAATCGAACCCACGTGACCAGCTTGGAAGGCTGGGGC
>CACZYN010000085.1 GCA_902785445.1 uncultured Anaerovibrio sp. | reverse complement strand
CTGAAAAAAGAGGTTGCCTGTGTAAACTGCGGTCAGTGTGCCATGTGGTGTCCTTCCGGCGCTATTACGGAGAAGCGCAATGTGAAGGATGTCTTGGCAGCTATTGATGATGATAGTAAATACGTGGTGGTGCAAACCGCTCCGGCCACCAAGGTATCCTTGGGTGAGGAGTTTGGCATGGCTCCAGGTACCAGCGTAGGCAAAAAAATGGCAGGAGCCTTGAAGGAGGCTGGCTTTGACGCTGTATTTGATACCTGCTTTGCCGCTGACCTGACCATTATGGAAGAGGCATCGGAATTTGTTCATCGTCTTACTAAGAAGAAGGATGAGATACCGCATCTTACCTCCTGTTGCCCAGGCTGGGTAAAATACTGCGAGTATTTTTATCCGGAGTTGATGCACAATCTCTCTACCTGTAAATCGCCTCAGAATATGTTGGGAGCTACTATAAAGTCCTATTATGCCCAAAAGAAAGGAATTGACCCGGCCAAAATTGTCAATGTTTCCATTATGCCATGTACCGCCAAGAAGTTTGAGGTAAAGCGGGACGAGCTGGAAGTGGATGGCCAGCAGGATATGGATTATTCCCTGACCACTCGTGAATTGGCCCTATTGTTAAAGCATAAGGGAATAGATTTAAATAAGGTTCCCGATACAGAATTTGATTCTATACTGGGTGAATCCACCGGCGCGGGACGAATTTTTGGTGCCACTGGCGGCGTTACCGAGGCTGCAGTGCGCACAGCTTATTACCTGGCTACTGGTTCTAATCCACCAGCTGACTTGCTGGAGTGGAAACCAGTTCGTGGTATGACGGCTGTTAAGGAAGCTGTAGCAGCTGTTCCTGGGGTCGGTTCGGTAAATATTGCAGTATGTCATGGCCTGGAAAACGCCCGGCAGCTTTTGGACGGTATTAAGGCCAAGGGCAGCAGCAAGTGGCAGTTCATTGAATTCATGGCTTGCCCGGGAGGCTGTATCGGAGGTGGCGGTCAGCCGAAATCCACCGTAGCTTCTCAAAATGAGGTCAAGTTGAAGCGAATAGAGGCCATTTACAAGGAAGATACCGGGGCTGCTAAGCGGTGTAGCCATGATAATGCCGAGATACAGGCCATTTATAAAGAGTTCTTCGGCAAGCCACTCAGTGAAAAAGCTGAGAAGTACTTGCACACAACATTTGTCAATCGCCATGACCGGCTGTTTGATTGAGGAGAGGTGACATAAATGGCTGTATTAGTAGATATTACAAAATGTATTGGCTGTGGCGGCTGTAGTGTTGCCTGCAAGCTGTATAATAAACTGGATTTTAAGGCTAAACCACGTAATAAAAAAGATGGTAAGGTAGAGCTGGATGACAATCGTTGGACGGTTATTCAGGCTAACCGTACCCAGGATAAGCTGCGGTTTGTGAAGAAGCAGTGTCTCCATTGTTTGGAACCGGCTTGTGCTTCTGCCTGCTTCTCCAAGGCCATTCAAAAGGATGAAAAGACCGGAGCGGTGGTTTACTATCCGGATTTGTGTGTTGGTTGCCGATATTGCCTGGTGGCCTGCCCATATTCCATTCCAAAATATCAGTGGAATGAACAGTTCCCACAGGTGGCCAAGTGTCAGATGTGCGATACCAGGCTACAAAACGGAGATGCACCGGCCTGCGTATCGGCCTGCACCACGGGCTGTCTGACCTCCGGTAAGCGGGACGATTTGTTGAAGCGGGCCCATGAGATAATTGACAATGACCCGCGCTATGTGAAGCACATTTACGGCGAGCATGAGGTAGGCGGCGCAGAGTGGCTGTATATCTCTGATGTTCCGTTTGAGGAGCTGGGATTCAAGCAGGTCAGCGAAACGCCTGTTACCAGTTATTCCAAGAGTTATCTCTCCAAGGTTCCGGGATTTGCTGTGGCTTGGGCCCTGTTCCTGGCTGGTCTTGGTTATTACAATCATCGGGTGGAAAAGAACAAAAAATCTGATGATAATGACAAGGGGCAGGAGGGATAAGCATGAAAGTATATAAGTGTTTTAGAATATTAGGCTGGGACTTTACTATTACACCGGTACGCTTTGTCCTCACTGGCTTCGTGGCCTTAATGGTGGTTGCGGTTGTGCTTCGCCTGTTGACGGGTTTTCAGTATGTGACCAATCTTACAGATGAGACCCCTTGGGGCATGTGGATTGCCTTCGATGTAATGTGCGGTGTTGCTTTGGCGGGCGGTGGTTATTCCACGGCACTGTTGGTAAGTATGTTCCGCTGCAAGCAGTATGAAGAGGTAACCAGAGGCGCTCTGCTTACTTCCCTGTTGGGCTATATTCTGGTTATGGCGGGGCTGTTCCTGGATATTGGACAATGGTTCAATTTCTGGCGTCCTTTCGTGTCCTGGGGCTATACCTCGGTACTCTTTGAAGTATTCTGGTGTATTTCCATTTACACCACCATTTTGAGCTTTGAGTTCTTTGAGATCATCACCGAGCGAATTTTGGTTAAGAAGCTTCACAAGTATGTGGTGAAGATTTTACCTATACTCATCGTAATCGGTTTGGTGTTCCCAGTGCTGCATCAGTCCTCCTTGGGTGGTCTGTTCCTCATCATGAAGGAAAAGATGTTCCCGCTGTGGTGGAGTGAGTTCCTGCCAATCTACTTCCTGATGTCTTCCTTCTTTGTGGGCTCAGCCATGGTAGCGGTGGAAACCAGCTTGGCCAAGAATGCTTATGGTCATGAGATTCGTCATGAAGTAATGTTGGGCATGTCCCGCATCGGTGCCGGTGTTATGTTCGCCTACTTTGTACTGAAGCTCTATGATCTCTTTGAAAAGCATGAGTGGGGCTATGTATTCCAGGGAAGCCTCCAGAGTAATATGTATTGCATTGAGATGCTCTTTGGTATAATCATACCGCTGATTATCATCTTCAGTCCGCTTAGCAAAAAGCGGGGCGGTATTTTGGCTTATTCCTGGCTGGTAGTGTTGGGTGTTGTGCTTAACCGTTTGAACTGTGTATTTACTTCCATGTATGAGAGCGGTTCTTACTTCCCGGGGGTTGGTGAAATCATCGTCAGCGTTGGCCTGATTTCCATGGGTATCCTCATTTACTGCTTCCTGGTGGAGAACTTCAATATCATTGGTAATGAACGGGCTGTGCAGATTAAGATTGATAAGGATAAAGATATTAAGAATCTTATCTGGACTTTGCTTAGAACCAAAAAACGGTAATAAATCGAGGGACTGCGAAAGCAGTCCCTTTTTAGTTGGCAAATTTGTAGAGAGAAGTGTGATGTTCGATACAGATTTAGGCGTTTTTTGAAAATTACCTAAAAATGATAAAACTTCTTCATTTTAACTGTAAAAAAATATGTTTTTATATTTTTCGTCAGTGGCAACTTTTAAGACCAGCTATTATATGTTATAATTATTCGGCAATTTATTTTGGGAGTCGATAATTTAATGAATAATATAAATAATTCAGTTTCTGGTTATACTATAAATCGTTATAAAAATCATCAGCGTTTGTTGGGGCTGGATGGCCTGCGCGCGTTAGCTATAATAGGTGTTACTCTTTTTCATATGTTCCCGGATGCTGTTCCGGGGGGCTACATGGGAGTATCGCTGTTTTTTGTTATTACCGGTTTTTTGCTGGCCTATACCACTGGGCTGGAATGGAAAAGTGGTAGGTTCAATATCATCAGATATTACGTAAAAAGAATCAAGCGGATTTATCCTTCCATGGTTTTGATGCTGTTGGTAAGCATCGGTGTGTTTTATTTTTACGCGCCGGATGTTATAGCTGCCATTCGGCCAGAGGCCCAGTCCATTTTGTTGGGCTACAACAACTGGTGGCAGTTGGAGCAAAATGCCGACTATTTTACCCGGATAGCCAGTGCATCTCCGTTTACCCACTTGTGGTTTATGGGGATTGAGCTGCAGTATTATGCGGTTTGGCCAGTTATTTTAATTATATTTTTCACCTTGAATGCTGTTTTTGGCAAGAAACTGGCTATTGGTGTATTGAGTATAGTGGGCTTGGTTACAGCGGGCATTATGCCAGTTATGTACAATGCTGGAGTGGATATTACCCGACTCTATTATGGTACGGATACCAGAGTGTATGCCCTGTTATGGGGAGCCGTTGCCGGGTTCGCCAAGGCTTTCTCCGTGGAAAAACCTAGTGAACGCAGTGGTAGTAATGCCATCGGTTACTTTATCTTCATCTTTGGTCTGGCCATGACAATTTTGTCCTATATGTTCCTGGATGGCCAAAATGCGTTGGTTTATCAGGGGGCTATGCTGGGCATGACTCTGCTGTTTTGCCTTATGTTGGGCCTGGTGGCAGATAATGGCATGGCTTTGGGACGCTGGCTGGATAATCCGGTATTTAAGTGGATTGGTAAGTCCAGCTATGGCATTTTCCTATGGCAGTATCCGGTAATCTTTTTCTTCAGTCACATGGGCTGGGATACTTTGCCATATTATTACTTAATGGAGCTGGCCATTATTTTGGTGCTGACCATTTGGTCCGATGCGGTATCTGAGACCATTATCTGGCTTCGTCTGCCATATAGCTGGCAGGGGCTGGCCAAGGCCAAATGTGCTGTATTCCTTTTGGTTACCTTGGTAGGCTGTTCAGTAGCGGCCTTTGGTTTTAAGGGAGTGGCCGAATCTGCGGCAGCTAAAGCAGATATTATCAGTGAAATACAGGCCCGGCTCCAGCAGGAAGCCGATGAACAGGAGCGCCGTAATCAGGAAGCTTACGAGCTAGCGAAAAAGCAGCAGATGGAGCAGGTGGATCTCAACGGAATTGTTTGCATTGGTGACTCGGTGATGTTAGGTTCCTCCAATTCTATTCGTAAGGTATTTCCTGGCTGCTATATTGATGCAGCAGTGTCCCGCTATGTAGGTGATGGCTTGGAGGCGGCCCAGCAAATGGCGGCCCAGGGACGCTTGGGCAATGTGGTAATAATTGCCTTGGGCACCAATGGACCACTGGCTGGTGGACCTAGATACGAAGAGCAGACCCAGGCTCTGTTGGAATATTTAGGGCCTAATCGGCAGATTTTTTGGGTGAATGTCTATGCACCTCATGTAAAATGGCAAAATCAGAACAATGAATATATTGCCCGTATGGCTTCGGAACATAAAAATGTCCATGTGGTAGATTGGTACGGATTGATTTCACAGCATCCGGAGTGGTTAACCAAGGATGGAGTACATCCAGATGATGCGGGGATTGTTCAGTATGCTAAGCTTCTCCACGATCGGGTGGCTGAAACCCTGGCAGAACAGCAGCTGGCAGCGCAGGAAAACTGATGTACATGGGAGAAATGTGATGGCAGATAGGGCTTTTATATTTGATATGGATGGAGTTATCTATGATAGCGAGCCAATCCATGCCAAGGCCAAGAAACAGGTTTTGGCGGAATTTGGAATCACGATTTCTGATGAGCGTCTGGCCACTTTTGTGGGTAGGAGCAGTCGGGATTTTTATGGTATAATTGTAGAAGAGAATCCGCAATGCCCTCTGTCTTGGCAGGAGCTGGCCAACAAAAAACATGACTTGTATCGAAAAATGTTGACTGATGATAAGGATGTTAAGACAATGCCGGGCGTCAGGGAACTGTTAGAACGGATTAAACAGGCCGGTTACCCTATCGGATTGGGATCATCCTCCACCATGGAAATGATTGAATTGGTGTTGGGGCGGTTTGGGTTAAAGGATTATTTCTCCGTGTTAATCAGTGGAAATGATTTGCCCAGAAGTAAGCCAGATCCTTTGATTTTCCTCACTGTTGCCGAAAAAATGGGCGTATCCCCAGATATTTGTACAGTAATTGAGGATGCCGAGGCGGGAGTAGCGGCAGCCAAGGCGGCAGGAATGTATTGTATAGGCTACCGTAACCCTAATTCTGGTCCTCAGGATTTGAGCCGGGCGGATAGGATTGTGGACAGCCATAATGATATTGTTGTTTAGAAGTGTAGGAGAGGAGCGAATATACTATGAGTATACATATTAATGCACCAGCAGATGCCGTAGCCAAGCGAGTTTTGTTGCCAGGGGACCCGTTACGGGCCAAGCATATAGCCGAGAATTTTCTGGAGGATGCCAAGCTGTACAACGAAGTTCGTAATGCCTTCGGTTATACTGGTACCTATAAAGGCGTACCGGTGTCTGTACAGGGTACAGGTATGGGCATTCCTTCCATATCCATATATGTACATGAGCTTATCCGGGGCTATGGTGCCAGAAAACTCATTCGGGTAGGTACCTGTGGAGCTATGCATGAGAATATCAAGATCAGAGATGTTATCATTGCTCAGGCCGCTACCACCGATTCCTCTGTTGTGCGCAATATATTTGGACCATCCATTAATTTTGCTCCAATTGCCGATTTTGACCTGCTTTCCAAGGCGGTTAACTGTGCCAAGGATTTGGAAATAAGTGCCAAGGTAGGGAATATCATTACGGTTGATCGTTTCTATGATGATGAAATTGACAATGATAAGCTTCGTCAATATGGCATTATGGCTGTAGAGATGGAAACTGCGGCATTATATATCTTGTCAGCTCGCTATAAGGTACAGAGCTTGGGTATTTTCACCGCCAGTGATCATCTTTTGACCAAGGAAGTAACGCCGGCTTCCGAGCGGCAAACCGACTTTAATGATATGGTTAAGATCGCTCTGGAGACCATAATTCAGGATTAAAATATATAATTACGCAAAACCAGTCTTTTTAGGCTGGTTTTTGTTGCAATTATTACTGGTGGTGAGATATTGGGAAATAGAAAATTAAGTCTGGAAGGACAAATCCAGCAAATGAAGGCCCAGCATATAGGCTTTTCCATTGTTAATGAGGCTGAGGCCATTGAATATCTGTCCAATCATACCTATTATTTCCGTTTGAAATACTATGCGGAAAATTACGAAAAGACCAAGGTGCCTGGGGCAGGGACTCACTATGCGGATTTGGAATTTGCCTATTTAAAGGAGCTGTCCCTGTTAGATCTTTATTATCGGCGAATCATGTTCAACATAGTGCAGGATGTGGAGCATTATGCCAAGATCAAGCTGTTAAAGGCTCTGGCCAAGAATAAAAAGGAAGACGGCTATAATATTGTTGAGGAATATATGGCCCGGCACAAGTGGTTTGATAAGGAATTATCCAAGCACCAGTCTCACTACGCTAAAGGACTCATTGAGAAATACAAGGGAAATTTTGCGGTGTGGAACATCATTGAGGTTCAGACCTTTGCCCAGTTTATTGATTTATATGAGCTGTATTTTAAAATATATCAGCAAAAGCATATACCGGCCCGGCTGCTGGATGTGGTAAAGAGCCTACGCAACAGCATTGCCCACAATAATTGCGTAATGTTTAATTTGCACAAGGCAGCCATGACCGAGGAAACCGATGAGGCTATTGCCATAGCCATAGAAGCGGGAATGGATGAGCAACAGACCCGGGAGCTTATGCAGGTGCCTTTTGTGCGGGATTTGACCATAACCCTCCATGTCTTTGATAACATAGTATCCAGTAAGGAGGAAAAGGCCTGGCAGCTTACAGAGCTCAATCTGTTGGTTAATAATCGTTTCAACCGGCACATGGATTATTTTGCGAAAAATTCCGTGGTTTTGCCGGTATTAAAATATTGTCAGAAATTGGTAAAGGTGTATTATGACTCTGCCAGTCAGGCCTGGAATAACTCCGGGGAACCAGTTAATTATTGATAGAATTTGTGTT